>JAESRJ010000230.1 GCA_016764715.1 Kordiimonadaceae bacterium
ATGATGTGGACGCTATTCGTGATGGCCGCAGTTTTGTAACCCGCCGTGTCGTTGCAATACAGAACGGCGCTGCCATCTACACAGTGGCTGCCTCCTTCCATGTTGGCGAAACTGGCCTGCACCACCAAACCGACATGCCTGACGTACCCGGACCAGACGATTTGAGTGATGACGAGGAATATTACGCCCAAATACTACGCGCCTTCCAAAAGAACCCTAAAACACGGCCCTTCATGCCTTTTGAGATGCGCTCTATCGACCGCATGGATATTAATAATATGCAGCCCAAAGATCCGGTCACCGGCTATTGGTTGCGCCTCAAAGAAAAAATCGATGTGCCGCATGATATGCATGCCCGACTTTTGGCCTATGCGTCTGATTTTGCTTTTCTTTCCAGCAGCTTACGTCCCCACGGGATGATCCCGCGCAGCGACCGCTTGAAAAGCGTTGCAAGCCTCGATCATGCCATGTGGTTCCACGATGATAAATTCCGTGTGGATGATTGGATCTACTATAAGACCGACGGCTACTGGGCCGGTAACGGCCGTGGTYTTGCACGCGGTTCCCTTTATACTCAGAGCGGAAAGCTGATCGCCTCAACAACGCAAGAAAGCCTGCTGCGGCTAACAGATGAAGCAAAAGAAAAAATCGAGAAAGCCTAGGTTAACAGCGCCAATGGTCATCCAACAGTACGACGTTGTTCGGAGGAGGCACCTTTGTCAGGGCCTTCTCCTTTTTTCTGTGTCGGCCTAAATCCGTCGTTGCAACGTTTTAACTATATGCTTTTGCTTGTCAGCTCGCCCTTCGAATCTTAAGATCACCCACGCTACATATTCGAGATATGCTAGGCACGGTACTTTTAGGGGGAATTCTGGTGAAAAAGTGGCTTAAACGGCTTGCCAAAATTGTAGGCTATCTAGTGCTGACTTTTGTCATCAGCCTCACCATTTGGCTTGAAAACTCCACTGTAATCCGCACAGAAGGCGGCGTTTACCAGCGGATTAGGTTACCAATTGCGTTTTCGGAAGAAGCAATTGGCTGGGATGCCCGTTTATCAATTGTCGCAGATGAGCCAAAACTGGCTAGGCTACAAGGGCCTGTTGTAAGCACCTCGGGTAATGGCCAACTTATGGCAGAATGGTACTGCATAGACCAATCCTATGCACGAGCCATCAGTCCGGTAAATACACTGTCAATTTCCTGTGCAGGAGAAACCAGTGCGTACCGTTTCCGGATCGAAAAACCGTTGCTAGGTGCAAGTTCGATAAAGACTGATGCGCCAATTGCCGTCACAAGCGATCTGGAAGGCAACCTTCCCTACTTTAAAGCATGGGCACAAGACGTCGGCGCCTTGAACGAGGACGGTCGTTGGGCGTTTGGCACAGGGCACGTTGTTATCATTGGCGATATGCTTGATCGTGGACGATATATCCATGAACTACTGTGGTTTATTTACGACCTCGAACAGCAAGCAGAAGCGGCAGGAGGCGGCCTGCACATTCTAATAGGCAATCACGAGCAATATGCGTTTGACTATATTTTTAACCGTAATGACGTAGAGCACCTATGGGCTATTGAGCAGTTGATGCGCTATGACGAGGCCTTCTCCCATAAAACCATTCTAGGGTCCTGGTTACGGGCAAAGCCTATAGCGCTGAAAATCAACAATATCTTGTTTGTGCATGGCGGTTTTAGCGAGAAACTCATGGCCGCCAACTTATCTTTGGATGAACTGAATGCATTGCACCTGCAAAGTGTGACAGCGGGCGTCAACAAGGAAGAAAAAGACCTTCTCTATGGACTATCTTCCCCGACAAGGTATCGAGGCTACGTTTATGATCGCCCTGAATATCCTTTGGCAACTGACGCTCTTATTGACCAGACATTAAGCCGTTTTGATGCCGAATACATAGTCACGGGCCATAACCCGGCTGAGAAAATAGAAGGTCGTTACAGCGACCGCGTTTTTGTAACCGACGTAAAGGGCGGCCCCAAAGAAGCGCTTACGTTTAAGGGCGGCAAGCCAGAGATCGTAAAGTTATCTCAGCAAAAGCTAGAGTTCGCAGACCCTGCTATGCAAGCCCGGTCGTTCAGCATCCTAAACACGAAGGATTGGGCCGCTTTCCTGGGCGTGTTCGCGCTTGCGTTCCGTTGAGCAGAAACCGACGGGCGAAAAATAAAAAAKCCGAAGGGAAACCTTCGGCTTTTTTTTGGTCGGCAACAACGGCCTGCCTAACCTTTTTCGATCAGCAGACGGGCAAAGTTACCCAGCGAATTGACCCGTGAACCAAAGCCCGCGAAGTTTTTGTTTTTGGTTTGGCCGTGGTAATAACGGTAATAAATTTGCTGTAATATAACCGCCAAACGGAACACGCCGTACGCCATATAATAGTTGAAGTTGGACAGGTCGAGCCCTGTCTCCTTGGCGTACAATTCGCAAACTTCATCACGGGTTAACATGCCAGGCGCCATACAAGGCTGCATGCACATAGCCAGCATGTCGTCCGGGTCGCCCGGCTGTGCCCAATAGGCCAGTGTATTACCAAAATCCATCAAAGGATCACCAAGCGCACTGATTTCCCAATCTAGCACGGCCTTAATCTCAAATGGGTTGTCCTCGCATAGGATCACATTGTCGAGKCGAAAATCACCGTGCAGTACACTGTGCCGAGCGCTTTCCGCCGGCATATTCTGTTCCAGCCATGCCCGTACGTCCTCAAAAGTATTCACATCGTCGGTCAACACTTTCTCGTAGCGCCCATTCCAGCCCAGCACCTGCCGCGACACATAGCCCTCAGGCCGGCCAAAGTCGGCAAGCCCAACTGCTTTATAGTCGATCTTGTGAAGCTCAATTAATTTATCGAAAAAGGACAAACACAGCTTGCGGCCTTCCTCGACACCAAAGCCCCACTCTTTGGGGATATTGCGCCCTAGCTTATGGCCGGGCACCAGATCCATAACGTAAAATTCGGCACCCAGCGGGCTGTTTTCTTCGTCCACATGAAAATACGTATGCGGAACTGTTGAAAAAGCTGATTTCAGACCGTTCATCACCTTATATTCACGGATCATACTATGACCAGACTTGGGGCGTGTGCCAAAAGGTGGACGCCGCAGAACCAAGTTTTTATTGGAATACACTATAGAGTAGGTGAGATTAGACTGGCCAGAGGCAAACTGGCGGATCTCCGGCGTGCCCTGAAGACCACCGATACGCTCCTTCAAAAGCGTATCAATCAATCCGGCATCTAGCCCTTCACCGTCGCGAATGGCAATCGTTGCATTTAACTCTTTCACKAAACYWTWTCCTTYTTTGCCGWATRCGGGTCCAMCTTGWWACCARGTTAYGCTWTTGCGCCGCCRTCCATCACCAGTGTWGTGCCTGTKGTAAAGGCMGCWGCRTCMGAYGCCAAATACARWACMCCRCCAACCATATCSTCAGGCYGCCCRGCACGCTGAATWGCRAAYGTRCCWGTRTAYTGSTCCATYAGYTTCTCGTTTGARGTGAAAASCTTGGTCATRTTCGTATCGATAAGACCAGGGCAAATCGCATTTACACGGATCCCAACAGGGCCGTACTCTTTGGCAAAAGCTTTAGTCATATTAATCATCGCAGATTTGGTCATCGAGTAGATGCCCTGCAGATGGCCCGGTGTAAGACCGTTGATCGAYGCGACATTCACAATCGCACCGCTGCCGGCCTCTTTCATCATTTTCACGGCTTCAGCAGAAAGGTAAAACGGGCCTTTCAGGTTCACGTCGATGGTTTTGTCAAAAGCTGCTTCTGGCGTGTCGCCAATTTCACCGTAAAACGGATTGGTGCCGCCACAGTTTACCAGTACATCGAGCTTGCTGTAATTTTCCTTGATCCACGCAAACATGTTACTGATATCTTCCATCCTGCCCGCATGACAGGCTTTGGCAGTTGCTTTACCACCGCCTTCGCGGATGCTAGCGGCAACCACTTCACACGCTGCTTGGTCCCGGCTGGAAACAATCACATCAGCGCCGTTGGCCGCAAACGCACGCACGGTGGCTTCGCCAATACCGCGCGATGAGCCGCTTACAAAAACGGTTTTTCCGGTAAAATCTAAAAGTTTCGTATAATCCACGGTTTAGCTCCCAAACTGGCTAGAGATAAAATTGTCATATAAAATTAAAGGGGTTGCTTATTCTGCGCCATCTGGTGGCGACGCATCTTCTTCATACCGCCAACCCAACGATCATAATTATTGGCCTTGTTCTGGAAATACCCTTCCACGGTATCGTGGGGACGGATCATAAAGCGGCCTTCACCCATCTGAGCCAACACACGTTCAGCGAACTCGTCGGCTTCCAGAATGCCGTCAACAGCGGCGGAGCTTTTCTCAGCGCCCAGGGTCATCTTCGACCGTACAGCTTGCGGGCAAACACAGCCCACATAAATACCGTCATCACCGTGTGCAATCGCGAGACTTTCGGCAAAACCCACGGCCGCATGTTTGGTGGTTGAATAAGAAGCATCGCCGACTTGGCTCAGCAAGCCCGCCGCCGAGGCTGTAATCAGGAAACCACCCTGCCCGCGCTTGATCATGCGCGGCAACACAGCCCGGCAKGCAAGAAYATGMGMRAAKACATTYACTTCCCAAAYYTTYTGCCACTGMKCATTKGTTTGGCTRATCACTGTCCARTCCGGTGCATCWGTAWAMAWRAYACCMGCRTTWGAGCAGTAAAGGTCAATTGGGCCGTTCGCTGCTTCAAAATCGTCAACCATCTTCTGCACAGCGGTTTCGTCCGTTACATCGAGCGTGAAGGCTGTTGCTTTATCACCAATTTCGGCCGCTACTTGTTTGGCGCCTTCGCTATCCATATCCGCGATTGCCACTGCTTTGGCGCCTGCTTCTATGAATTTCTTGGCCAAACCCGTWCCGATGCCGCTCGCGCCGCCAGTTACAACGATAACTTTGTCTTGTACKTCCAAATTACCCTCCCGCAATCGTTCCGTTTATGCACTGATCTGGATGGTTTCCAGAAGCGCTCTTAATTCTGTTGGTAATGAAGTGGGGCGGCGGCTCGTGCTGTCCACATAAACATGTACAAAAAAGCCTTCCGCCACAGGTTGATCTTCGCCTTTTCTGAACAGGCCGATCTCGTATCGCACGCTGGACGTGCCGATACGCGTTACTGCAATCCCGGCTTGCACTGTTTCAGGAAACGCTAGCGGCGCAAAATATTTGCAGCCGGTTTCCACCACAAGGCCAATCACCGGGCCGCCGTGAATATCAAGTGCACCACCAACGATTAGGAAACTGTTAACGGCAGTGTCGAAGTAACTGTAATAATGAACATTATTCACATGGCCGTAGATATCATTGTCCATCCAGCGCGTCGGTACATCCACGATATGGTGGTAGGCAGATTGAGCCCGCGGTGTTGGTTTCTCACTCACCATGCGGCCTCGTAAATTGCCAAAGCGTCATCTCGGGTAAGTTCGCGTGGATTATTGACCAGTAGCCTGCCCTGCAGCATGGCATCGTCAGCCAGCATMGCCAGATCRCTTTCYTTAATWCCCATATCMCGRAGSCGSGTYTCRATRCCYACSGCATCYGCAAGCYCTTCAAGCCACGCAATCAAGGCTTCAGTTTTCGCAGTGTCCGTATCACCACCAAGGCCCATATGGTCCGCCAGTTCTGCATACAACTTCGAAGCATACGGCGCGTTAAACTTCAATACATGCGGCAGTACCAAGGCGTTTGAATGCCCGTGCGGAATATGGAAATGCCCCCCAAGCGGATACGCAAGGGCGTGTACCCCGGCCACTGGAGCGTTAGCGAACGATGCGCCTGCCAGCATAGCACCCGTAAGCATAGCGCGCCGCGCATCCAAGTTACTGCCATCGTTACAAGCAATAAGGAGGTTTTCACCAAGCAACGTCAGCGCTTGCTTTGCCATGGCGTCAGATACTGGGTTTTTCTTTAGTTTTGTCGTGTAAGCCTCAATCGCATGGACCATCGCATCGA
The DNA here is from genome assembly GCA_016764715.1 of Kordiimonadaceae bacterium. GTDB lineage: Bacteria > Pseudomonadota > Alphaproteobacteria > Sphingomonadales > Kordiimonadaceae > Kordiimonas. The sequence continues at coordinate 6,000 of JAESRJ010000230.1, forward strand.
TGCCAGTTGCAGCAGTGATATGCTTCGGCAAACCAACTGTAAGTGTGGCATCTAGAACCGCCAGATCAGCAAGCAACTTGCTGCTGGCAACGCCCATTTTAGTAGTTTCACCAGTAGTAACAACAGATACAGCCGTCACCTCAGAGCCCGTGCCTGATGTTGTCGGCACTTGCACAAGCGGCAACCGTTCGTCTGTAATTTTATCAACCCCGTACATGTCAGACAGATATTGCCGCTTTGCATTGGCAGCCTTTGATCGTTCGTCCGACGTATAACCTAGAAACGCTACGAGCTTCGCCACATCCATGGAGCTGCCACCACCGAAGCCAATAACCATAGAAACGCGGTATGACTTAGCAAAAAGCGCGGCTTTGTTTACTGTTTCTTCAGAAGGGTCCGCCTCAACTTGGTCAAACATAGAAACAGCAATACCGTTCGCTTCCAAAGAGGCAATCACTGGCGCGACCAGTCCTAGTTCAACAAGGCATTTATCAGTCACCAGCAAAACATTTGTAGGGTTAAACCGTGCCTTTACGATCTCACCGAGACGTGCAGCCGCGCCGTCTTCCACTAAAATGGACTGCACACTATTAAAACTAAAACCAGTCACGTTGGTTCCTTCTTAAGACACTGAAATTATAACAAAAATTACTTTATCTGGCGCTCAACATTCTTGATCAGCTTACCGTCATATGGCGGAATAATACCTAGTAGGCCGCCAATCGAAATTTTCGGGTGTTTGAGCACCGATTTTTGGTGGCTAAACTCAAGGAAGCCATCATACCCGTGGTATCGGCCCATGCCGCTGTTTCCAACCCCGCCAAACGGCAGGTTCTCGTGCGCGCCGTGCCACAGCACATCGTTAACGGTAACACCACCAGATGTTGTCCGCGCCAACACATCGCCCTCTTCCGCTTGGTCTGAACCAAAATAGTAAAGCGCCAATGGCCGCTCATGCTCATTCACATAATCCACAGCCTCTTCGACCTTCTTGTAAGTCCGCACAGGCAACACAGGGCCAAAAATTTCGTTTTGCATCACATCCATATCGTCAGTGGCATCAAGGATAAGAGTGGACGGGATTTTGTTGGCTTGGTTCTGGCCTTTAAAATCTTCTTCAGCCGGGTTTATCACCCGCACGTCCGCACCTTTTTGGCGTGCGTCCTCAATATAGCCTTCAATCCGTTCCCGGTGGCGTGTGCTGATGATAGATGTGTAGGCATCGTTTGAGAGCATGGTCGGGTACATTTTCTCAACCTGCTTAGTGTAGGCAGAAACAAAATCATCCCGCTGATCTTCCGCTACATTCATATAATCAGGGGCCAAGCAAATTTGCCCGGCATTCATATGCTTCATGGTGGCAACGCGTTCCGCCACCTTCTTCATGTCGGCGGACCTACCAACAATCACAGGGCTTTTGCCGCCAAGTTCTAGCGTCACAGGCACTAGATTTTCACTTGCAGCCCGCATTACCAGCTTGCCTACAGGCGGCGCACCGGTGAACATCAAATGATCCCAAGGTTGGCTGGCAAAGGCTTGACTGGTTGGCACAGACCCGTTCACTACTGAAACTTCAGTTTCATCAAAATTTTCAGCAAACACTTTGGCCATAAAAGCAGACGTTCGCGGCGTGCTTTCAGACGGCTTAATCATCACGCGGTTGCCAGCTGCCAGCATCTGCGCCAACGGTACAAACACCATTGTCAGCGGAAAATTCCACGGCGTAATCAAGCCAACCACACCTTTTGGCTGCGGTACAACACTCGCTTTCGCGCCCAGCAAACCCATCGGAAACATCAGGGAACGTTTCGATGGCTTCATCCACTTTTTAACGTGTTTGATCGCGTCTTTAAGCGCGCCAGCGCTGGAAGCAACATCTGCGAACAAAGTGGTTTCTGCGGAACGGTTGCCAAAATCCTCAGAGATAAGCCGTATATATTCATCTTTATTATCAAGCAGGCACTTGAGCGCGCGCTTAAGCCTATCGCGTCGAACCTCAGCAGTTACAAAGCCTTCCGCCATATAAGCCGCGCGTTGCTTAGTAAGTTTTGCTGCGATCTCATCAGCTGGCGTTTCCATTTGCTGCATACCGTCCATAGCACCCTCTTTCCCTTAAAATTCCCACACATAGTGGCCAATTCCCCTAGGAAAATAAAGTAGCGCAGAACCGCCCAAGGTCAAAATGCAAATGAGCTATCACTATTTTCTGCTGTCAATTAAACGTGGTAATAGATATTGAGGCAAACTGCTAAATTTTCAAAGCTTTACCCCACGCGATGAATTTTGCTTCAAATTCCGTCAAAGACGAGCCTAGATCAGCTTTATTGTTGGCATTCACTGCGTATTGTTCCAACCATCCCTCAAAGCTACCACCTTGCTGAATCCAACTGCTGACTTTTCCAAAAACTTGAAGGTCGGAAGTTTTTTCTGTCAAAAATGAAAACAGTGCCGCGCCTTGCTCAACGAATTTTGTGCCAATACTGAAATCCCCCGGCCCAGAGGGCGTTCTAATAATTGTAGTGGTCGTAATTGTTTTACCACCTACCAGCTGTTTTTTGACAGTCACCTTTGCGCTTGGATCAGTTTCGCCACTAACGTTTGGGTGTTCCATAGTAAAAAAATCAGAAAAAGGTATAATCGCAGAAGCCCTTGCCATCGCCTGAAAATTCTTGAGGCGGTTATTAAACTTCAGATCATCTTCTACTGACATAGCAGCCAGCTCATCCAACCAATCCGGCGCAGGGCTACCGTACCGGCTTTTGGGCGTATCTATTACTTTCTCACCAGAACCCCATGGCCATAAATAGACCCTAAGAAAACCATGGGCCAATTCATGCCGTATAGCGGTATTTAGATGCGCTTCGCTTGGACCGCTCCCCTTAATGGGCCACACCAGTGTCCACTTCACCAAGTTTCGGTCATAAGCGATATCTTCTAGAATAACTGTCCCATCCGAAAATAAACCGCGCTCGGGGCGGACGCCAAAGTGCTTTTCAAATTTGTCAAAACCCGCCTCAGCTTCCCGATAGGCAACCACCGCTCGCCATTTTTCCTTAACTGAAATCAGACCATAAGGACTGTTATACCAAAGGCTTGCACTGTCGCTACCGCCAGGGCTGTTCGCGCCTTTCAGCAGCACAAGGTCTTTCGGCAGTTCGACGGAATTCGAGGACAGATAGGCATACCGTGACCCCACGGCGACAAACGTCGCCAGAAAACACAACGCCACAATCTTTGATTTTAAACCCACTTTAACCCCCAAAATACACTCWCATCTATAAGATCAGAACTGATATATAGAATAGCCCGCAAGACTAGCAAGTATTACGGCGTATAAGACAGCCAATAGCCAAATCTATGGGCCTTTCTTGCTATTCTCTATCTGTGCCTCCGCTCGCATCTTGTCCCACTTGCGGTCTGCCTTGCTGACGTTGCCCCGCTTGTTTGTGGACCAAAGTGTGTGGGCGAAACCGTTAGCATTTAGATAGAGCTTCCCGTCCACAACGGCCCAACTGAGGGGGTCAATATCTACAACTCGGCCCAGTGACATCGCATAAGCGCAGTATCCGCCGTAGGATGGCAGATATTTCTCAGGCATATCAATGAACGTTTGTCGGTTGGCATCACTTGAAAAATGATACCGCTGGCCTGCATGGTCAACGGTAAACAGTGCCGCACCTTTTACTGGTTTGGCCGATGCTTGGTAAGCCACAACATCATAGCCCTGAACAGCAACCCCTTGATTGGCGTTCACCAGAGCATCCGAGGTAATATAGGTCTTCCCGCACGCACTGAGCAGCAGCGTAGCACACAACATTAGAACTAAGTTCTTCACCACCATATTCATAAAGCGCGCTCCGAGCATCGGCGCTGGACAGTGTTACAGCGCTATTCATATGCTCTTGCACCATAGTCGAAAGGGCTGGAACCCACG
>JAESRJ010000067.1 GCA_016764715.1 Kordiimonadaceae bacterium
TGCGAGAGATTGAATGGCGTTCCTTCGGTTTTAACTTCGCCATCATGTTTGACCCTAACACCCTAAAAGCTGCGCCGCATACTTACATGGCTACCGTACGAAGCAATGCAGCAGCGGAATTAGCCACTGGCCGCTTGCTCGCTGCTAAGTTCCCAAATATTACGTCCATTGGCATTAAGGGTATTTTGGAAAGCGCGCAAGGCATGGTCGACCAAATAGGTACTGCCGTGCGCGCMACRGCGGCGGTTTCGATYATCGCGGGCATATTRGTGCTRGCGGGGGCGATTGCYGCAGGCTTCCARCARCGGGTATACGAAAGTGTGATCCTTAAGGTAGTTGGCGCGGTACGGTGGCAAATCCTGAAAGCCTATATGATGGAATATGCCATGATCGGGCTGATCACGGCAGTGATTGCTGTGGGGTTGGGCAGCCTGGTCGGCTACTTGGTCGTAGCGCAGATAATGAACCTTGAATTCACCTTCCTGCCCATACCGATATTTATCACTGTTGGCGTAAGCTTGTTGGTGACCATGTTATTCGGCATTGCTTCTAGCTTTAAGGCGCTATCCATTAAACCAAATGAGGTTTTGCGGACCGAATAGAACGGTTCACAAAATCACGAAAAGCGGAAGGCGGTTGCAAGACCGCCTTCAAACGCCCATATTAGTGGGTAACTAACTATAACCCCATGGGGAGTTTTAAAGTGGAACGACAYAATACTGCATTCGGYGCGCGCWCWGSAGCGCARACCGCYGARTTTGACGAAGGCCTGCGYAGCTACATGCTCAAGGTYTATAACTATATGGCWTCKGSTGTAYTRCTKACCGGYATTRTCGCATATRGSCTATCAAAAAGCCCAGAAATGCTMAGYGTSTTTTATAATYTYGTTGAKKTMGGYGGTGGCCGCMTTGYTATCCAGAGCGCGACAGGCTTTGGCCTGGCCGCAATGTTCTCGCCTCTTGCCTTTATCCTTGTCATGAACTTTGGCTTTCACAAATTATCAGCCAGCAGCCTTCAAGGAATTTTCTGGGCCTTCGCAGCATGCTTTGGTATTTCGTTAACAACTGTGTTGTTCCGCTATACGGGCGAAAGCGTAGCRTCAACATTCTTTGTCACAGCGGCAGCCTTTGGTGCCCTTAGCCTYTACGGYTATACYACSAAGAAAAGCCTYTCYGGCATGGGTACGTTTTTGTTTATGGGCCTGATCGGCCTTATCATTGCCAGTGTAATGAACATGTTCTTTGCTTCCGGCATGCTCCAGTTTGTAATCTCGGTTGCTGGTGTTCTGATTTTTGCGGGCTTAACAGTCTATGATACTCAGAAAATCAAAGAGGACTATTATAGAATGGCAACCGGCGAAGCCGTTGCAAAAGGCGCTATAATGGGCGCTCTTAATCTCTATCTCGATTTCGTCATGATGTTCCAGTATTTGCTAATGCTTATGGGCRRYCGCGAGTAACAGACCGACGTAAAAAACNAAAAGCCCTGCCGGAGACGGCGGGGCTTTTTTGTGTTTACCCCCTCCAATAGACCTATGCTTCACAACCTTTACCGAATAAAATGCGCATCAGGGCTTGCAAAATTAGCTCTTATGTCTTATGCCATTACAGTATAACAAATCACACAGATTGGGGTCGGTGCAATGAATACAGTCAAAATCAATTTGAAAATGGTTACAGTGTTTGCTGTAACGCTGTCCTTTATGACAAGCGCCGTACTGGCTAAGGACTGGGTGCCAGTTGAGCTGCCTACCGACCATAGCAATGTTCCCAAAGCACCTATTGATTACGGCCCGTGGCAAACTGTACTGAGCAGCTCGGTGCTTTATATGGGAAAACCTACCCACGTCGCTGCAACCCCCAGCCAATATGACGGCGCAACGTTGATCAAGCTTGGCAGCACAAGCAAGTCGCGCTTTGAGGGCAACCGGGTGATGTTGCATGAGTTCAGGAAACCCCACAAAGACACGATCCGTTATATCCGCGACGGGTTGCTTGCCTTCCCTGGAACTATAGCTTTTGAAAGCCTAAGCAAAACCCAGCAATTGGCCTATTGGTTTAATCTGCACAACAGCATTGTTTTGAGCAAAGTAACCGATATTTACCCAGTAACCTCGATCAAAAAAACCTTTGATGCTAGCCGCAAAAAATCCTTCATTTATGCCCGCGATTTTAAGTGGCAGGGACAGATGATCTCACTAGCGGATATCCAGCACCATGTTATCACCCACTGGAAAAACCCTATAGTGATATACGGTTTTTATCTCGGCGCCGTTGGCACCCCTAATATACAACAAGAAGCTTTTACTGGCGCAAATGTCAGGGAACTCTTGGTGGAGAGTGCACGTAATTTTATCAATAGCGTGCGCGGAACCCGCATACCCACCAAAAGCCAACTCCGCGTTTCCAGCTATTATGCCACCATGGCGGTGGCCTTCCCGAATTTTGACGAAGATGTCCTAAAGCACATAAATACATATGCTAAATCCAAATTGCGAAGCCGTATGGCCCCTGTAAAAACAGTGAAGGCGAATTTGTCTGACTGGCATATTGCAGATATTTATAATGGCAGGTCGACAAGCGGCGGCCAAATATACGCCAAAGTGGAACTTTTTGAGCCTTGGGATCCCCGCAACGCCCAGCACCGSGGCCTAAATACTGATCTGCCTCGGCACGCAACATTGCTACTCGATGCCCGCAAAAAACGTATTGCGCCAAGGGGCGGSACCACYGTAATTGAACAAGTGGCTTCGGCGAAACCAATCTCTGATCGAAAAAAAGTGATTGACCCRGCAAAGAAGCCAGTAGATAAACCCGATGTTGAAAACCGGATCTGATATCTCAAGGCTGTGTCACAACCTATGCGTAACATTTTATAAATGATTTTAGGATAGTGTTGCAATCTGTAGCGAAAGTTACCAGATAAGGAAGAACGGGCGAAACGCCCAGTTCTATAACTAAAGGAGTAGTTAAACATCGCAATGTCGCAATAAAATGCGATGAGTAGCCTACGTGCTAAACCTTGGCTCAATTGATTTTCGTCACGAAAAAGTGTTGAATCAGGACATAAATAACAAACGGCTGAAAACAGCTAATAAAAAAAACGACGACAACGAGAATAGAAAACAGGTGCCTCTCATGCTAAAAATATTTAGTGTTATACTGCTGTGCGCGACCAGCGTCGCAGCAACCAGCTTCAATGTGCAAGCTGCAAATTTAGAATAYGAAAAATTACCCACAGAATTTGATGCCAAATCAAAGTACCGGCTTAGCTACAGYGACCTAACCAGCGTGCTGCGCAATTCAGTATTGATTATGGGCCAGTCCTCTCATAAACGCGCGTCAAAGCCGAAGAAACCTACAGGGTCCGGCGTACAGCTCGGCAAYASMWTGCCRTCCCGYYTGGAAGGKAACCGCGTMACGCTGCATWSYTTTWCTKCAGATCAGCGCCAACTTTTAAACGGTATCCGCGACAATCTGCTTGCAGTGCCAAACCAGCTTCCTATCGAAAAGCTGCGCCGCAACGAACAGCTCGCCTATTGGCTAAATCTGCACAACAGCATTGTGCTTGCAAAAGTGGCCGAGATTTACCCAATTACGATGGTGAAAAAAGTTTTCTCGGCGTCGCGCAAAAAATCTTTCTTTTATGACCGTGAATTCCTTTTGGGGGACCAGTTGATCTCCCTTGCTGACATTCAGAACCATGTGATCAAAAACTGGGATAACCCTTTGGTTATTTACGGCTTCTATCTCGGCGCTGTTGGCACACCGAATATTCGTGACACCGCCTATTCAGGCAAAACTGTATACCGTGACCTTGAAGAAAACGCCGTCGACTTCATCAACAGCGTACGCGGCACACAGATTTGGAAAAAAACCAAATTGCGCGTCTCAAGCTATTACACTTCAGTAGCAGGTCAGTTTCCAAACTTTGAAGAAGATATGCTTGCCCATGTTCGTAAATATGCGACAGGCGGCTTCAAGGACCGCCTGAGAAGAGTTAAATCTGTAAAAGCAGACGTATCTGATTGGCACATTGCTGATATCTATAACGGCAAGTCTAGAAAAGGCGCCCAGACCTATTCTGGCACCAGCAGAGACGGCAACGGTGAGGAAATCCGTTCTACTCAGCCATCCCACGTGACAGACCTGCTGCGGGAGCGCCAGCGCAGGTTTGCTTTACAAAAGGCAACTACGGGCATTGAAACCGTAAAGTCTCGGTAGCACCGCCGCAAATGGTGATGGCACCTTGCTATAAACGACCAAAGGCTCAGCACCGCGCTGGGCCTTTTTCATGAGCGGGCACGCTGATAATTTGGCCCAAACCCCAACGCGTTAATCTAGCGTACATATTGCCTTYCCTACAAATATAGGTATAATTTTTATACCTTCGCGGGATTCAATTGGGGACGTCTATGAAAATCGTTARWAAATGCGCGATGCTTGCTGCCTTGGCTGTCGTCGTTACATCAACTTTAAATGCCTCTACTACGGCGTCAGACATTGCTCTGCCGTTTGACCCGAACCCTTATTCCAGCAAAACCATAAAATACACGACGCTCGATCAGATATTGGCMGGATCAGTCCTRAAYGTTGGCCAYTCCACTCATCGTCGTCCACCTCCTGCGCTTAAAGAAACCGCCTCTCTTGTTCATCTGGGCAATGCTCAGTCTTCGCGCTTAGAAGGCAACCGGGTAAGGTTGCACGAATATAAAGGTCGGCATAAAACAACTGTATATGACGTGCGCGATGCACTGCTCGCTCTCGGCGACAAGTTACCCATTGAGACATATACAAGAAGCGAGCAGCTCGCTTATTGGCTCAACCTTCACAACAGCATTGTTTTTTCGAAAATTCTAGAGAGTTACCCCATTACAAATGTGAAGCGCCTTTTCTCTGCCGACAGATATAATTCTTTTTTCTACTCGCGTGAATTCAATTGGCGCGGCACCAACATCTCACTCTCAGACATCCAAAACCATGTGATGGATAATTGGAATAGTCCGCTTGTGATATACGGTTTTTATTTGGGCGCGGTTGGCACGCCTAATATCAGAGACCGCGCTTATAGTGGCGGGTCCGTTGTCCGCGACTTGCGGTCGAACGCAATCGACTTCATAAACAGCGTCCGCGGTACGTATGTTTGGGGGCGCGGCAATGAYAAAGTTCATGTTTCYACATTCTACAGAAGTGTTGCGCGCAAGTTTCCAAACTTCAACGAAGACCTTATTGCGCATTTGAAAAAATTCGCCCGGCCAGCCCATAAAGAGCGGCTCGCGGCAGTAGAAGTCGTCGACCCTGATATTTCTGACTGGCACATCGCTGACATTTATAATGGTCGGGATCCGAATGGTGGACAGATATACGTAATCAATAACCCAAACAGTCTGCCACGCCACGTCCGGGACCTTTTCCAAGAGATTATTTTCAGGCGCTTGCGCAGCGGCCAGGTATCTATTGAAGAGTTAAAATCTACGAGCAAAAAAGTGACCGACATAGTTGACGATATAGACAATAAATAACGTCTATTCTCACCGATTAAGCCGATTGTTGTTGGTCGCGACGTGCCTTTACATCCGCTGCGGCCAACACATTTGAACCGTCGTGGGTTACGACTTGCGGCGGGGTTAGCGCAGGGTTTCTAACCAAAGCTCGATAGCGGGCATTGAAAGCGTAAAGTCTGGGTTACGCCGCCGTAAATTGTCACGCTAGCTCGCTATAAAAAATCAAAGGCTCAGCACCACGCTGGGCCTTTTTTTTGGAGGCGCTTGCATCCAAGGTTTGACCCAAACCCCAACGCGTTAATCTAGCGTACATGTCGCCAAGGCTACAAATATAGGTATAATATTTATACCTTCACGGGATTTAATTGGGGAAATCTATGAAAACCGTTAGCAAATACGCGATTCTTGCCGCCTTGGCGGTCTTGATGACACCGGCAGTAAATGCAACAGCAATGGTGCCAAACACAGTTTTGCCTTTTGATCCGGACCCATATTCAACGAAAAGAATTGCATATACCACTCTCAATAAAATTTTGAGGGGGTCGGTGCTTAAAGTAGGCGCGTCCGATCACCGTCGCCCGCCGCCATTGGTGCCCGAAGTTCTTCATCTAATTCATTTTGGCAACCCACAAGCTTCTCGCTTTGAAGGTAACCGCGTGCGGCTGCACGAATATAAGGGCCGCCATAAACAAACTGTTTATGATGTGCGAGACGCCTTGTTGGCGCTAGGCGACAAATTGCCGATCGAAAATTATAATAAAAGTGAGCAACTGGCCTACTGGTTAAATCTGCACAACAGCATTGTTTTTGCCAAAATACTTGAGATATACCCTACCACCAATGTAAAGCGCCTATTTTCTGCGGAAAGGCACAATTCCTTCTTTTATTCTCGTGAGTTTTCATGGCGCGGTAATGACATATCCCTCTCCGACATCCAAAATCACGCGATGGACAATTGGGATAGCCCTCTCGTTATTTACGGATTTTACCTAGGCGCAATAGGTACACCCAACATTCGGGACCGGGCCTTCAGTGGCGCATCGGTGTATAGGGATCTCGCGTCCAATGCTGTTGACTTTGTGAACAGTGTCCGCGGGACGTATGTTTGGGGCCGGGGAAACCGTAAACTTCATGTTTCAACTTTTTACCGTAACTTTGCGCGGAAGTTTCCAAACTATGACGAAGATATGATAGCCCACATACGCCAATTTGCTAAACCTGCGCATAAAATCCGGCTGGAATCAGTCGAAATTGTAGACGCTGACATTTCCGATTGGCATGTTGCTGATATCTATAATGGCCGGCCACGGTCCGTTGCCGCCTCAGCACGCTATGTATCTGATTTTCATTTAGAAATCCGCCTCAGACGGTTTCGTAGTGGTGTTGTAACAATCGAGGAACTTACAAACTTTGGCAACCAGATTGAGGACATTATTGAAGACATTGACGGCAAATAGAGGCGCAAAAACCTTCAACAATTACTTGCCGCTCAGCACCTCAAAAATCGCTGTGGTTAGCACTTTTAAGTCCTCGGCCGTGATTATCAAAGGCGGTGTTAGGTAAATAATATCAAGGAAGGGGCGTATCCATACGCCCTTTTCTACGAACAAAGGCTTCAGTGCCTCAAGCTSTGCSGCATYRTGCARTTGYACAACCCCKATYGCGCCCTGRAYRCGSACTTCYTTTACRCAATCGARCGAGCGGCAAGCGCCGAGCYCYTTYTCCATYTGCRCWGCAATCRCRGARACTTTTGCCTCGTAATCYTCRGCTTCRAACAGATCAAGCGAYGCATTCGCTGCCGCRCAKCCAAGYGCATGCCCCATATAAGTRGGRCCGTGCATRAAGGCCTTGTCSGGRTCTTCATCGTAAAAGGCATCAAAGATCTTATCGCGCGCCACACAAACACTGAGCGGCGAAACACCGCCTGACAGCGCCTTGGACAAGGTGATCATATCCGGCACGATACCCGCCTGGTCGATCGCAAACCGGCTACCCGTGCGGTAAAAGCCAGTGAAAATTTCGTCAACGATGAACAGCACGTCGGCTTCGTCGCAAGCTTCCCGGATCCAGCGCAGGGTTTCAGGCTTATGAAAAATCATCCCGCACGCGCCTTGCACCAGTGGCTCAGTAATAACCGCCGCCACGGTGTGCGCGTGCTCTTTCAGAAAGGCCTTAAACTCGGTCGCTTCGGCTTCCGTACGCGGCAGGTCTGTCAGTAGGTTTTTCTCAACCACGTCTGAGAACTTGCTGTGCATGCCGTCTTCCGGATCACCCACGGCCATCGCACCGAATGTATCGCCGTGGTAGGTACCCCGGAAATGAACGAACTTACTGCGGGTCTCGCCCTTGTTCATATAATATTGCACGGCCATTTTCATGGCGATCTCTACGGAAACTGAGCCTGATTCGGCGAAGAATGATTTATTCAGATCCCCCGGCAAAAGGCCAGCGAGGCGTGTCGCCAGTTCAAGCGCAGGCTCGTTCACAAGGCCACCAAACATCGAATGCGGCATCACCTCAATTTGGGTTTTCATCGCTTCCATAATATGCGGGTGGTTATAGCCGTGAACAGCTGCCCACCAGCTTGAAATACCGTCAATCAGCTCAGTACCATCGGCCAATCGCAAACGCACGCCCTCAGTGGCGATCACCGGCTGCGGATCTTTCATGGTTTTCATTTGGGTATAGGGCAGCCAGATGTGCTCCATACCCTTGGTATACCAGTCGGAATTCATTTTCATTGGATTACGCCGGAGTAAGGCCAAGCTTTTCGAACAGCTTCATGTCTTTGTTGTTTGCAGGGTTAGCCACGGTCAGCAACACTTCGCCGTAGAAAATACTGCTGGCGCCCGCAAGGAAACAAAGCGATTGCAGCTCTTCTGACATTTCCTGRCGMCCMGCAGACAAACGMACYTCRGCCTGCGGCATCATGATGCGYGCRGCTGCGATGGTGCGGACAAATTCGAACGGGTCTAGCTTTTCGACATTTTCAAGCGGCGTACCCGGTACGGCAACCAGCATATTTATCGGTACACTCTGCGGGTGCTCTGGCAGGTTCGCCARCGTTTGCAGCATGCCAACACGGTCACTGCGTTCTTCGCCCATGCCGACAATGCCGCCAGAGCAAACATTGATACCAGCGCCGCGTACACGTGCAAGCGTATCRAGCCTATCCTGATAMSTRCGSGTSSTGATRATYTTSYTGTAATATTCTTCYGACGTATCRACRTTATGATTATARTAATCGAGCCCAGCRTCYGCCAAACGSGCWGTYTGGCTGTCRGAYAGCATGCCRAGTGTCATGCAKGTCTCWAGGCCYAGGTCTTTCACGCCTTCAACCATGGCCGTTAGCACGTCCATGTCGCGGTCTTTGGGGCTGGTCCATGCTGCGCCCATACAGTAGCGCGAGGCACCGCCTTTTTTGGCTTGTTTCGCCGCGTCGACAACTCGCTGCACTTCCATCAGCTTCGTCGCATCTAGCCCAGTGCCCTCTTTGTAAGTTGAAGCCTGGGCGCAGTAGCCGCAATCTTCGGCACAGCCGCCAGTTTTGATCGAGATCAACTGAGACAGCTGAACTTTGTTAGGGTCATGGTAAATGCGGTGCACGGTTTGAGCCTCAAATACGAGATCCATAAAGGGCTTTTCGTAGAGCGCAGTAACCTCAGCCCGTGTCCAATCGTGGCGCATCTCTGAAGCCGAGGCTTCCGTAACGGAAGGCAGAACTGTGTCAGGTGTGGAAATTTTGGTTGGGGCATTCATGGTGCACTGCACTCCCTTTGAGGATAGCCGGGCTTTAGACCCAGTTTTTTCCTCGCTCATTTAACTGCAAAATTGTGGCGCAGCGTGCAAATGTCAAGTGAAAACCCCAACTTTCGAACACATCCGGTTGACGGCACCATTTAGAAGACCTATCTGACGAGACATGACTGTAAACACATCATATCCGTCCGGCCTTGATCTTTTCGCGCTATCGAAACTTAGCGCGCTCGAGGCTAAGAACCGGCGCAGAAAGCTGGCCACCGTGTCACGCGCCCCCCATATGGAGATGACAGGTAGCAGTGGCGCTACACTGATTAATTTCTCAGACAATGACTATCTGGGGCTGTCGTTTCATCCAGAGGTAATTGAAGCCTCCCGGGCAGCCACTGGGGAACACGGCGTGGGTGCAGGGGCCAGTAGGCTGGTGACAGGCCATTATCCACTGTGTGATAGATTAGAGAAAAAAATCGCCACTATAAAAGGCACCGAAGCCGCGCTTGTTTTTGGCTCAGGCTATCTTGCCAACACAGGCATTATTTCGACATTGATGGGCGCGGGCGACCTGATACTTGCCGACGAACTGGTGCACAACAGCATCCGCACAGGCACGGCACTTAGCAAAGCGGACAAGCAATATTTCAGGCACAGCGAT
>JAESRJ010000002.1 GCA_016764715.1 Kordiimonadaceae bacterium
TGCCCAAGGCGATATCGATGACCCGGTCATTGCTGGTTACCAGCCGCAAGGCAGCATGTGATAATCTCCGCGAACAGATATAATCAGTTACGGTATCGCCAACCGTTGCTGCAAAAATGCGCTGGAAATGCCAGTAAGACAGCCCCGCTTCTTTGGCAGTGTCGGCAATTGTTAAAGCATCCAGAAGGTTGCTTTCAATATGATCAATTGCCCGGTTGATCTGTTCGATATAGCTCATACTATTCCCTAAACCATGTAGGTGCTGCGGTGTGCTGCAACCCCTGTCCTCATGCAGCGCACTATGACCAAAGCACAGGCACCCTGCTTGACGATTTGTGCGAAACTTCAACTAGCGGCGATCTTATCGGCAGAAGGTTAAGTTTCCAGTTCAGCATCCCAGTAAAGATAGTCCCGCCAGCTATCATGCAAATAGTTAGGCGGGAAATGGCGGCCGTTGGCATTCAGCTCATGGCTGGTAGGCTGGTGCGGCCAGCGCTGCGGGAACATGCGCGCTTCTTTGGGTGTGCGCCCGCCCTTGCGCAAATTACACGGGGCGCACGCGGTGCTTATATTGGTCCAGCTAGTTTGCCCCCCTTGGGAGCGCGGCACCACATGATCAAAAGTAAGGTCGTCTCGCGCCCCGCAGTAAGCGCAACTGAAACAATCCCGCAGGAACAAGTTAAAGCGTGTAAACACCGGATGGCTGGGCTGTTTTACATAGGATTTCAGCGCRATCACGCTGGGTAACTGCATCGACATCGAGGGCGAATGCACCACAGTGTCATATTCGGATACGATGCTCACCCGATCTAAAAAAACGGCCTTCAAAGCCGTTTGCCAGTGCCATAAACTAAGGGGGTGGTAGCTGAGCGGCCTGTAATCGGCRTTCAGTACAAGTGCCGGACTAGCCTCCGGCGAGGCATGGGGTGTGCTGTGAACACCCATAAATTTGCCCTTTACTTACTCTGCATCCTTTTAAAAAACAGGACACCTGATTGGAATACTCGGGACTTACCACCCAAAGAATACCGCGCCGCGACCATCTGGCAAAGCTCTAAATTGTACAGGGCTGCCAAATGCGGGAGCTGRATTGCCGCGTGTCACATTTAGGACTCGCTTATTAAGGGGCTGATGGGGATCTAGAAATCGGCCGCGCCCTTTTTAAGCTCAGCCTTAACGGCGGCTTTAAANTCGGCAGGAATGCGGAAAATATCGATACCCTGCAGGCCAGCGAACATCGCCCACACAAAATTAAGGCCCGCATGCACACCGGCGGCTTTCATCTGCAAGTAGGCATCGATAACACCAACGCGTTCCAGATCAGCAACCGTCACAATGCCGATACCATTCAGCGCCAATTTGGATTTGCCCGCCAGATAGCGCAGGCTTTCTACCGGCGCGTCACTGCGTGCCTCCATTGCCCCTTCTTTATTTTCTGATGCCTTCAAACGGGTTTCCTTTTACGGCATGGCCTTTATGCTGCGTGCATGGCAAATTCTGACGATGTGACAAAACCTTATGTAACACGCTTTGCGCCGAGCCCTAGTGGCTTGCTGCATAAAGGCCATGCCTATTCTGCGCACATGGCATACGCCGCAGCGAAGGAAAACGGCGGGCGGTTTCTGCTCCGGATCGACGATATCGATACAGGGCGTTGCAAACAGGAATATACCGAGGCGATATATGAGGACCTAGCCTGGCTTGGTCTATCATGGGAACAGCCTGTGCGCTTCCAAAGCCAGCATTTCGCTGACTACCAGCAGGCGTTCGAAACGCTAAAACGCATGGGGCTAATGTACCCCTGCTTTTGCACGCGTAAAGATATCCGGGATGAGATCGCCCGGGCTAAACGCGCACCGCACGGCTACGAAGGGCCGATTTATCCCGGCATTTGCAGGGGCCTAGGCGAGACGGAGCAAACCGCCCGAATTGAGAGTGGCACTCCGCACGCTTGGCGGCTAGATTTATCGAAGGCGCTAAAACAGATCAAAGGGCCGCTGGTTTGGCACGATAAACTTCAAGGCRMKGTCACCGCWAAACCAGAAGGTCTGGGCGACACAGTCCTCGCCCGAAAGGACATCGCAACAAGCTATCACCTAAGTGTGGTTGTCGACGATGCGCAGCAAGGCATCACCCACATCGTGCGCGGTGAAGATCTGTTTCACACCACACACATCCATATTGTTCTGCAAAAGCTTTTGGGGTTGCCRACGCCGCWATATCACCACCACGGSTTGCTTTTGGACAGTGACGGTGAACGCTACGCCAAACGCAATAAATCAGCGACCCTGCGCGACCTTAGGGAAAACGGCGCTGACCCTTCGGAACTCCTCAATATTGATTAGCTCCCCACCCGGTATCTTCAGCCAAAAGCGGTCGATAGCATTTCCTCTGGTTCTGGCTGGCGAACAGTTTTCACCAGCCAGTCAYCAGAGCGCGCTTTAYTTACCCGCATCGCCGCATTTGCAGCCACACCCGCAGCCGCATGAGCTGCCACATCCGCAGCTACAATTTGCCGTTTGATCGGCGCTGACGCAGGTACAATTTTCGCAACAGCATTTTTTTACTTCTTCAGCCATATCAATTTCCTTCAAGTTAAACCCTTGTTTTCCGCCCAATGCAGATCACATATAGAAGGCTACAATCTGTAGCCACTACAGATTCAAGTGTTATTTTCAGGAAACAGGATTATGCGGCTCTCAATTGGTAAATTAAGTAAGAAAACCAGCGTTCACATAGAAACCGTGCGCTACTATGAACGCATCAAATTGATGCCTGCGCCGTTTCGCAGCGAAGGCGGGCACCGCATTTATGACGAAACTCATATGGAACGGCTGAATTTCATACGCCGCTGCCGCGACTTAGGCTTCCCGCTTGAAGATATCCGCAGCTTGCTGGAAATGGCTGACATTAACGAGCATTGCAGCAGCATGCGGCCAACGGCGTTTGCACATTTGGACGTCGTGCGCGCCAAGATCAAAGCGCTGAAAAAAATGGAAAAAGCSCTAAGCGGTATTTTAGAGGACTGTAAAGACTGTGCGACCCCAGCCTGCAGTGTCAGCAACGCACTCTACGGCTGTGCAGTAACCAGCTGCGCCTGCGCTGGCCGCTCTGATTTAGCAAGACTGGACGCGTAACCACAGGCAAAAAGATATTGGCTCAAACACAATTAACAAGCTGATGGCACAATGCTTCATTTATTGCTCTCGGCCACAAACAGCAGCCATTTTTTAGGCGCGCAGACAATAGCTGTCTCGCAAAGGAAGGGCGGAAAYTGAGCCAAAGCGGAAATTGGTAACCACTTCAAAAGGGGCCGAAGCTTAATTTTCCGTGCTAACGAAACCCCACAAACAAAAGTAACGGTAGGTTAGGCTTTTCCCCAGCTATCTATCACCGCCAGCGTCGAGCGATGTAAAAACAACCTAACGCACAGGAAATTAAAGCAGCGCCGAGCGTGAGTAATAAGATGCTTCTATTGGTGTTCACGATTTTTTTTGCGATCACCTCTCATGTATATACGGGTTCCACCCTTGACCTCTTTTACGAAATACTTACCAACATGTTCTTCCAATTCAACCACATGTTCGTCTTTAAAGAGGGACAAGGCCTCGTGCCCGGTCTTGCCGTTTAGGACCTTGGGGTGCCTCACATTTCGTCCAAGGTTAAAATCTTTGATAGTCTCTTCCGTGGGCACAACATTGAGGGATCGATATTTGAATATTTCCTTCTCAGTTGGCTCTTGCGCCACCTGATTTGCAATTGTGGCGACACCAACAATCAGCGACACTAAACCGCCCATCAACCATATTCTCAGATACCGGGTTCCGGTATTGAGCCGTTGCTTAACTAGGGTTCGAACAGCGCTCACATCACGCGATTTATCGAATTCCGCTGAATAGATATCYCGGCTCATCGCCTTCACATCTAACTTATATAAAGTGGTTAGCTTCTCAAAGATGGTGTCAGAAGGATAATTCTTTCCTGCCTCTAACTTTGACAAATAGGATTGCTCTATCTGAGCTTTGGCCGCCGCGTCGGGTTGCGTTAAACCAAGCTGTTCACGTTTAGCCTTAATGTATTCCCCGAACTTCATCCTTACTCTCCTTACCGGTTGAAAACACTAAGCATTCTTATGAAGTCATTCAAAGAATGCCAGATGAATGTTGGGGATCTCACGGTAGTTTAYGATGAATAATGCAAGAATTCTCGGAATYTTCAGAGGCGCTGTTAAAATTCGCGTATGAATTCACACTCTGTGCATCACCTATAGTGAAAATCTACACGAAAAACGCCATATGGCGTGGATTAGATAATCCACTGCACCGCCGACAAACCCGTTAGCTATTTCTTTTCCAGAGGTGCCCATTTAGGCAAGCCCGGCGCTGGCGGAAAATTAATYTCSGCRCGGGTCTCAAACAAATAATTTGTTGCTGGCCATTCATAGCGCAAATACCCCACGACTATGTTGCTTCTGAAAATAGGCTCTGGTGCGTCTTTATGAACTAGAATTAACTGGCTGCCACCTTCTCGGTCCGTAATGATAATATTGTTTTCCATTACGAAACTRTTTYTTTCYTTAAGGTTTCCYTCCACRCCAAAAGACAACAGYTGRAAATTYACVGACGCCGCGCCCTCCACCAGCAGGCTATTGCGAATCGCAACGAGGCCGCCATTTGGAATATCAATCAGACGGCTATCTTTGCCCTCAAGCGACGCAATAACACTRTCCTCGATTGTGGTGCGCAACGCTCGCGACTTAATGCCGTGCCCCTCGTCCTTTGTACTAAGAACCTGTGTACGACGAAYAACAAGCTCACCGCCGTTTATATATATGCCGTGCGCTTTGCCCGCCGCACCATTACCAATAAAAACGCTGTCTTCAATGATAACTTTACCCGTATCGCGCGATCCGAGGATCCCATTTTCACTATTTTCAAAGCGGACATTTCTGAGTGTGAGATTTTTACCCTCAAAGCGTACACAGGCTCCGTTTCTGTCACGAACCTTGATATTCCGGCAGATAATATCTTCAAGTAGGATATCATTAGAAGCGAGCACAAACGCCGCTTTTCCACCGGCTGCTACACCGTCAAAAATAGTGCCTTCATGCCTGCGGTTCGGCGGGGTTCCGGTTATGCTGACGCCGTGCTTTTTCTTCAGAATTCCGGCCATTTTGTAGATGCCCGGCCCAATAAAAATGCTGCCCCCCGGCTTCACAATATCAAACGCATCCTGGAGCGTTGGAACAGTAACGCCGTCCACTTCAAATTGGCCCGTCGGCGTACTGCTTTGCGCGAAACCAGGCATCGCCGTAAACACCAACACTAAGGTCGCTAAAATTGCACCGAATACTCGCATCTCTGTCCCCATCAATGAWMMGMRCARNGCNASANAAAAGCGCATCTGGCAGCTATAGTTCGGCTTTAGTTTGTATTTTTTATACGCTCGCGTCAAAAGCTTTACTGATAATCAAACTTATTTGATGGCGGCCTTAAATTGCTGTACAGCAAAGAAGGTAATCATCTTAGCGCTACTGGCTATGCCGATAGGGTAAACGAGGCAGGTTTTTCGATGAAAATATTTTTTATTCTAGCGGTCATATCGCTCGTGGCGACGCTGGCTGTACTGCTGTTTGGCGTCAGTTCTATGGGCAGAAATAGCGGCGAAGGCCGTATGCGCGGCAACAAGCTTATGCGTTGGCGTATTGGCCTACAGGCCTTGACAATTATGTTATTAATTCTCACTGCGATCACCGCGTAATAGCGCAAGGAATAATTTATGGTCAAGCTAACCAAAATCTATACGCGCGGCGGCGACAAAGGCGAAACATCGCTGACCGGCGGGGCGCGCGTTCCCAAAGATACTCCCCGCATCGCAGCCTACGGCMGTGTCGACGAAGCCAATTCCACGATCGGCATTGCCCGCCTTTCAACCGAAGGCGAAGCAGACAAAATGCTGGAGCGCATCCAGAACGACATGTTCGATCTTGGTGCTGACCTTTCAACCCCTGGCGAAAGCTTTGAACCTGACGAGATGACCTTGCGTGTAACAGATGATCAAGTCAGTCGGCTTGAGACAGAAATTGATGATATGAATGCGGAACTAACGCCGCTTACTAGTTTCACGCTGCCCGGCGGCAGTGCYGCKAGCGCCTATYTGCATCTGGCCCGCACMGTKACRCGMCGCGCWGAACGCCAYGCRATAACGGCTGCACGCTCTGAAAAAATCAAYCCAACRGCGATAAAATATTTGAATCGCCTGTCAGACCATCTATTTGTCCTAACAAGGTAYCTGAACGGTAAAGGTGCTGAWGATGTAYTGTGGGTTCCTGGTGCCAACCGCTAGCAAAAATTTTCGCTAGAAACACCTGAATATCGCACTACATTGACATGGGTTTCAGCTTCGTTTAACGCTGACAATCCTTATAGTTTTCAAGGGCTGCCGCACCGATTGCGTCGGCTCATCCCCAGAGAGGTTTYGCGGGGCTACTGCCCACACTCTAATAYMNGGGCACCTGCCCGGCACTTTAATCAGGAGAAGCAAACCCATGAAAATCATGGTCCCCGTCAAACGGGTTGTCGATTTCAACGTGAAAGTACGCGTAAAGTCCGACAATACAGGCGTTGAGCTCGCCAACGTAAAAATGTCAATGAACCCCTTTGACGAAATCGCAATTGAAGAAGCCATTCGCCTTAAAGAGGCCGGAAAAGCGACTGAGATTATTGTTGTTTCCATTGGCCCTAAAGGCGCACAGGAAACAATCCGCACAGGCTTAGCTATGGGCGCTGACCGAGGCATCCTTGTGGAACACGATGCAGACTGCGAACCTTTGGCGATTGCCAAAGTGCTGAAAGCAATTGTTGCTGAAGAAAACCCAGAGATGGTGCTTCTCGGCAAGCAAGCAATTGACGGCGATAATAACCAGACAGGCCAGATGCTGGCACAGATGCTTGGTTGGCCGCAGGGCACGTTTGCTTCTGAAGTTGTGGCTGGTGAAGGTAGTGTTAACGTAACCCGTGAAGTGGACGGCGGGCTGGAAACAGTGAAGCTGAACCTTCCTGCAGTGGTTACAACTGATCTTCGCCTTAACGAGCCTCGCTACGCAACACTGCCAAACATCATGAAAGCGAAACGTAAGCCAATTGATGTGAAAACGCCTGCTGATTACGGTGTTGATATGGCCAAGCGCCTGACGGTGCTGAAGGTAGAAGAGCCGCCGAAACGCGAAGCTGGCATCATTGTCGCGAGCGTTGAAGAACTTGTTAGCAAGCTTAAAGAAAAGGGAGTGCTCTCATGACAGCTCTCGTATTTGTCGAACACGATAATAATGAAGTAAAAGACGCAACACTCGCAGCCGTTACCGCGGCCCAAGCCTACGGCGACGTACACCTGTTTGTTGCAGGGTCTGATTGTGCTTCTGTTGCTGAAGGCGCTGCAAAAATTGCTGGTGTTAGCAAAGTGCTTGTCGCAGACGATGCTGCTTACGCCCACCCACTTGCAGAAGAGCTTGCAGCTGTTGTGCTGACGGTCGCTGGCGACTATGAAGCGATCATCGCGCCAGCAACAACAACGGGCAAAAACTTCTTGCCGCGTGTTGCTGCCAGCCTCGATGTCGCGCAAATCTCGGACATCATTGAAGTTGTAAGCCCTGATACTTTCAAGCGCCCAATTTACGCTGGTAACGCCATCGCAACGGTACAGTCATCTGACGCGATCAAAGTTATCACCGTACGCGGTACCGGCTTTGTTAAAGCCGCCACTGAAGGCGGTTCCGCTGAAGTGGTATCCATCGCGGCCGCTCCTGCAGTTGGCATTTCGTCCTTCGTCAGCGCTGAGCTTTCCAAATCGGATCGCCCTGAACTGACATCGGCTAAAATCATCATCTCTGGTGGTCGCGGCATGGGATCTGGCGAAAACTTCGCGATCATTGAAAAAGTTGCGGACAAGCTCGGCGCTGCCGTTGGTGCCTCGCGCGCTGCAGTGGACGCGGGCTTCGTTCCCAATGACTACCAAGTTGGCCAAACAGGCAAGATCGTTGCGCCTGACCTTTATATCGCCGTTGGTATCTCCGGCGCTATTCAGCATTTGGCGGGCATGAAAGACAGCAAGGTCATTGTTGCGATCAACAAAGACGAAGAAGCACCTATCTTCCAGGTTGCTGATTACGGCTTGGTTGCTGATCTGTTCGAAGCCATTCCAGCGCTCGAAGCAGCGCTTTAAAAACACTTCGAAAAAGGGTGCCCTAAAAGCACCCTTTTTCGACTATAATTCGTTAAGCATCCTATATTTCTAAGTATCTTCAGGCCACACACAGCGGAAACACAGACATGGTACAAACAGTTGGCATTATCGGCGCAGGGCAGATGGGCAACGGCATCGCACACGTAAGCTCAGTTGCAGGCTTAAATGTGGTTCTTAGCGACATATCGATGGACCGCTGCAAAGCTGGGCTTGAAGTGATTAAAGCAAACATGATGCGAAAAGTCGGCAAGGGAAAGTTAACACCTGCTGACATGGAAGCAGCCCTTGGCCGCATCAAGCTTGCTGATAGCCTTGCTGCCCATAACAAATGCGATCTGGTTATTGAGGCCGCGACGGAAAACGAGCAGCTGAAAACCTCAATCTTCAAAGAACTATGCCCGCACCTGAAACCAAGTGCGATGGTTGCCTCTAACACCTCTTCAATATCCATCACGCGCTTAGCTGCCAGCACCGACAGGCCTGATAAGTTCATGGGTGTTCACTTCATGAACCCAGTGCCGGTGATGAAATTGGTGGAGCTGATTCGCGGCATTGCAACATCAGACGAAACCTTCGAGCGTTTCAGCCAGTTTGCTGACAGTTTGAAGAAAGAAAGCATCGTTTCCGAAGATTTCCCTGCCTTCATCGTTAACCGCATTCTGATGCCGATGATCAACGAAGCTATCTATACGCTGTATGAAGGCGTTGGTTCTGTCGACGGTATCGACAGCGCAATGCAGCTCGGCGCGAACCACCCAATGGGGCCGCTGCAGCTTGCTGATTTCATCGGCCTTGATACCTGCTTATCCATTATGCAGGTACTGTATGAAGGTTTAGCCGACAGCAAATACCGCCCGTGCCCGCTTTTAGTGAAGTATGTGGAAGCTGGCTGGCTTGGCCGCAAAACACAGCGCGGGTTCTATGATTATCGCGGCGAGTTCCCCGTCCCGACCAGGTAGTCTCTTCAGCAAATCCATCACCTTCAGTATGATAAATTGAGGTTTTCTGCGCTTCACGAAGCCCTCAATTCAGTCAAGCTCGATAGAGATGCTCCAAATTTGCGCGAATAGCTCCCCCTCACCCCTTCGTCTCGCTGAATATTGTCGGTTTGAATCCCCTCCCAAATCGAGAGTCAGCTCCATCAAAGAATGAATGCGTCGCTTTGTCATAGATAAAAGTAGCCATTATTATCTATAAGAGCGAACCCACTACTTCTCCTTCTGCAAGAAAACAACATGACCGTAACAGTAACTTTCCTCGAAAATTTGCCCGACATCGCCGAAATCAGTGAACTACACGATTATTGGAAAACGATTTGTGGTGACAACGCTGTACCAGACCGAAAAGACTTTTCCCCGGTTTCTGTGAAAAAGCACCTGCCAAACCTCGCCATTCTTGAAGTCGACATCGCGGCTGAAGCTTTTGAAGTCCGTTTATTTGGTACCGCTCTCATGGAGCTGTTCGGCGAAGACCGCACGGGCCGGACTCAGGACAACTTAACGGACAAGTACGAAGAAGGCGCCCTCGAGCAAAATGCGA
>JAESRJ010000231.1 GCA_016764715.1 Kordiimonadaceae bacterium
GCGGCCACCATGTGGTGCGCCTGCAAGCAGGCAATCCTGTGGTCACGGCGCAAACAGCTGTGCTGGCACAGGCAGGTATGTTTTTGGCTTGGCCGCCGTTTTTTTTGGCGAGCACCTTGCACTTCAGGCAGAAACCGTGCGGCGGTGGTTGAATTTAGTCGACAATCACATGTGGTAGAAAACGTGAAAGATCTTTGGTGACAAGATCCTTGTCTTCCCGCAAGGCCATGCCGGCCGGTTTGTCGCCCACAAGCCAGCTGCCAATTACCGTATAGTTTCCGTCAAAACATGGGAGGGGCTCAAGGGACTGAAGGATAAAGCCTTCTTCGCCGTATTCTCCGCCGCCTTCTTCCACGATCTCGCCGTCTTGGATGACGGTCACATTTGCGCCCTCCCGTGAGAAAATAGGTTTGCGCACATAGCTTGGGCCGATGTCAACGCTTGCTTCCTCGCCCTCAAAGGCCGCAGGCAATAGGTTGGGATGACCTTTGTTGAACTCCCAAATGAGGGGCAGGAGGGCCTTGTTTGATAGTACGGCTTTCCACGCAGGCTCAAGAAAAGTCACATCGCTCATCGGTAGGAACTTGGCATATTCTTCTCGCAGCATATCTTCCCAAGGATAAAGTTTGAAAAGTGTCTGTATGATGTTTTCTTTGCTGTCGGCCAAGCGCCCAAAGCGGTCCGTGCCGATTTCTTCTACATGGACAAAATGAGGTATTAAGCCGGACTGAGCGGCGCAGTCCTCCAGGTATTTAACCGTTTGGCGGTCTTCCTCGGTATCCAAGCAGGAAGCGAAATGGATATTGCTGCCTGCTTCAAATAAGTCAGCAAACCGGTCGATCAGTTTTTCTTGGACCGAGTTAAATTGGTCGGTGTTGGCTGCCAGACTGCCGTCCTGAATTTTATCTTCTAACCAAAGCCACTGAAAATACGCGCTTTCGTACAGGGAAGTCGGTGTGTCAGCGTTAAACTCCAGCATTTTTGCGGGGTCTTTGCCGTTGTAACAAAGATCGAAACGACCATAGAGCGACGGCGCTTTCTTGTGCCAGCTATCTGCGATCAGGTCCCACATATTCTCCGGAATGGCCAGCTTGGTCAGCAGCTCTTCGCTGCGTACTGCCCGGTCCACCACATCAAGGCAAAGCAGATTGAGCGCCTCCGTGGGGTCTTCGATATCTTTTTCAATTTGTTCGAGCGTGAAGCTGTAATAAGCGGTTTCGTCCCAATAAGGCTCGCCGTACATGGTATGGAAGATAAAGCCGAGATTGTCGGCTTTATCTTTCCAGTCACTGCGTTCTTGTGACGCTATGCGCTTCACTTAAAGGAGCCCGCTTACAGGCTGCTGAGCAGGTCGTCAGCTGCGCTTGAGCTGCCGCCGATCGCTGCGAGGTCCTTGTCGAGCGAAGAACCAGATAGATCATCGTCAAGCTCATTCGCCGCCTTCAAGCGCGCTGCCTTTTCAGCCTGCCGGGCTTTAAGGCGATCAAGCGATTTGGAGGCATCTGAAAAGCTGTTGTTAACGTTGGCATGGCTCGAGGCCAGCAGTTCCTGTGATTTCTGCATCTGTTCAGTTGCCTTTACAGTGTCGACCTCAGCCCGCATGCGTTCCTTCTTAACGGTCAGCGCCTTGATGTTGCTGCGGATGTTATTTTCAGCAGATGCATATTGCTCACGCAGAGATTCAGCAGCCTGCTGGTCCGTTTGCAAAGCGAGCACTTTATCAACGGCTTGCCGCGCAAGATCCATATTCTCAGCTGCTTTGGCTTTCCGAGCGCCATCTGTATATTTTTCGATATCAGCCTTCAGGGTGACAATTTTTTGGTCCTGCATATGGCGTTTTGCAGCCATGCCGGTCAGGCTTGTTTTTGCTTTTTCCAGGCTTTGGTCACATTCACGCAGCAACTGGTCAAGTTCTGTTAAGGCGTTAGCGTCAGCAATATCTTCGCCAACTTGATTGGCATGGCCTTTAACAACAGTGATCAAACGTTTGAAAATACTCATTTTTCATTCCAATTCTATAGTCGGTTGGTTGTCTTATTAAGTGCGATTGTGGGAGAGCGTGGCCGTTAGGCTGCTTCCACAATTTCAACAAAACCTGAGACAACTTCTTCATAGTTTTCACCCAGTGCATTGATCTCGGTAGCAACGCTTGCAAGCAAAGACCGAGATGACAGGGCACCAAACAGTTCGTAAAAATCCTTGCCGTTTATTGACGTGATGCCAATGGTGCTAAGCGGCAGATATTTGTGCGCTTTTAGCAATTTTTCATTCATAGCGGCGGTGTCCTGAATATCTGCTGTTGGGCAAATAAGCAGCGAAACGAGTATCTGTTCACCGTGTACGGCCATAACGGCGGTACGGTCTAAATCATTGAAGACAACTTCGATTGAAGGGTTCAAACCTTCAACCAATTTCAGAGATACACTGGAYTCGTCGAGCAAATCAGCTGCTACCAGTTCTTCATACAGCGCTTTGGCTGTCCACGGAGATACGTCAGTCATGAATTTTGACCCCTTGCTRTTGTTAATGGCGTTTGTRAGKTGAGTWGGYGGCAATARYCGAAAGGCGGCGCCGCTCTGAAAAGCAGCTTCAGCTTCCTTCAGCCGCTTCTTGGTACGCTCAGGCACATAAATTTCTACTTTATAGAGGCCCTGATCTTTGAGATGCTGACGTCTGCGGGCAGCGCCATTTCTGTCATTTTTCATGTTGCACCAAACTTCGCTGCCGTAACGGCGTTGAATTTATTGTTAAAAAAAGTCGCGAACCTCTTTCGCGAACCATATATATATGTTATCAGTTCAACATTCAAGCCTAATTGGGGAGAAGTTTTTAGTGTTTAAGTTCAGCGCTTTGTTTTCAAAGGTCTATCTCAAGTGTGTTGAGCTGCACTGGACAGTGCTGTTTGCCATAGTGGCCGTACACTATACGATCAGCTATTTCGGCTTTGTTTTGCTGGGGGAAACCTCGTTGCTGGATGCTGGCGCTTTTCTATATTATTACATGACCACGGTATCGACGGTAGGCTACGGGGACTTAAGCCCGGCCACAGAAGCAGGACGGGCCTTTTTTGTAGCCTTTGTACTGCCGGGCGGTTTGACGGCCTTTACCGTCGTGCTCGGCAAGGCGATCGGCAGTTTCACAGAATATTTCAGGAAGAAAGCAAACGGTATGGGCGACTTTTCCAAAGTAAGCGGCGCTACTGTCATCATCGGCTACCATGCGCAGCGCACCGTTAACATGATTAAGGAAATCAAGGCTGGCAGCAATACAGACGATAGCACTGTCATCCTGATCAGCACAAAAGATATGCCGGGAAACTTGGCTGAGCGCTTCATTAAAGCGGAAAGCCTATCAAACGCTGATGATTTAAGGCGCGGCGCTGTAGAGCAGGCGACCCGCATCGTGGTGTATGCCGATAATGATGATTTAACACTAACAGCCGTACTTGCTGCGCGGTCGCTGAACCGGTCTGCCCATCTTGTTTGTTATTTCACTAATGCAGAAAAGGCAGGTTTGCTGGGCGAGCACTGCGACGCAGAAGTTATTGTATCGTCGGGCGTGGAACTGATCGCCCGGGAGCTGAACGATCCTGGATCAAGTTCTTTGCTTGCTAATCTGGTTTCAGCGCAGAGCGGGGTAGCAACCTTCAGCATCATCGTGCCAGAAAACKCTTCAAACGCAAAACGTCAGGATATTGCWGACCAATTATCCCGTGATCACGGCGCTACGTTGCTTTCTGTTTGTCAAAAAGACAGCGGTACCCATATATATGATCCGCGTGACAGCGCGGCGCTTAGCCCGGGAGACACTGTTTTTTATATTAGCGAAAAACGGGTAAAGGGCAGCGCACTCTCATGGACGAGGACATAAAATGGGACTGTTTGATTTTCTGAAAAAGGACAAACCTGAAGAGGCGAAACATACGCTTCCTATCATTCATGATGTTACTTTTGGGCGCACGGTTACGATTGACCCACTGGCCATCAGCATGCTGGGCGCGGATCACCGCTTGGAAATGGCCACACAGTCTTTGACCATAACCGGGCAGGGCACGGTGGCGTTTGAAGACGGTGTCTGGCTGCACCGGTTCTATACGGACGACCATATGCTGCTTCAGATTATGGGCGGTGACGGTATTGAAGATAAAGAGATTACGCAAATAAGCCTCTTTTCGGTTTATGACAGCCACGAACCTGCCAACGCTGCGGCGCTGGAAAAGGAAATTGAACGGTTGAAGGCCGATACCTACACCTTAGACGGCGCAGTTTATAACCGTATTTGGTTTGAGGGTGACGGCCCGACAGAYCCAGTGCAATTCCACGAAACAGTGCATCTCGACGCGGAAGGCGAGGAAAGCTACGGTATTCAGCAAAGCTGTATGCTGTTTGGCCGCGATGTGGACGGTGTCGAAGAAAGCCTACTGGTGACATACGAGAAAACGACACAGGGTGACGAAAGTGTCACGCTAATGGTGGGTGCTACATTGTCCAAAAATGACGTAGCGCTTTAGTTATTTCCTGAAATCTGCTTTATAGATAACAACAAATTATTAGAGGGGGCTTTATATGACCGAACAAATAATTTCTTCACTGAGCGGGCTGCCAGTGTTTTTTATGTATTTCATCGCTGCRGCGGTAGCGCTTGCTGTATTTTCCAGGGTTTATAGCTGGATCACACCGCACGATGAAATAGCCTTGATCAAGCAAAACAACAGTGCTGCTGCAACTGCTTTTGTTGGCGCTCAAGTTGGGTTT
Organism: Kordiimonadaceae bacterium; assembly: GCA_016764715.1. Taxonomy (GTDB): domain Bacteria; phylum Pseudomonadota; class Alphaproteobacteria; order Sphingomonadales; family Kordiimonadaceae; genus Kordiimonas. Next base: position 4,755 of record JAESRJ010000231.1, read on the forward strand.
GCCTTGCCGCTTTATAGCGCGCTGGATAACTCCCTTAGTTTGCTGGACTTCGGCATTTGGGCCGCAGTGGCGTTGGTCATACAAGTCCTGACCTTCATCGTCGTCCGTAAGCTAGCTTACCCTAAGCTTTCTGAGCGCATTGAAGCGGGCGAAATGGCCGCWGCAATTCAGATTGCTGGCGTGTCGGTTATTATTGGCCTCGTCAATGCTGGCAGCATGACATATTAGGGAGAGCGACATGAAACGTAGTAAGAATGTCAAACTCACACTAATGGTTGCCGGTAGTGCGCTTGCGCTCTCATCTTGCGGGGAAGAACCGCGCCACGAGGCAGAAAGCTATGCTTCTGTTGCGGCATGCAAAGCTGCGGATAAATTTCCCGATAGCCARTGTGAAGMAGATTTTTCCAAAGCCCTGGCGACGCACGAAAAAAGCGCCCCGCGGTATAACCAGCGTGCTTTATGTGAGCAGGAATTTGGAATTGGCAATTGCGAAAGCCGCAGAAGTGGCAGTAGTTTAGGGTTTTGGTCGCCGTTCATGATCGGCTATATGACCGCGAATATATTGGATAGTCGTCGGTCTTATTATCATTCAACGCCCTATTACCGTACTGCGCGCGGACGTCACCTAACGTGGGACGGTTCRCCCATCAGCACYACACGCGGGGCTGACGGCAAAATTCATAGAACCATAAGTACAAAAGTAGTTAAGGCCACGCCAAAAGCGGCTAGAGTTATGACACGTACGTCTGTTGTGTCGCGCGGTGGTTTTGGCTCACGAACATCTGCAAGATCATCTCGCTCCAGATCTCGGGGCGGTTAAGTTTATTTGGGGCAGTCGTATGTGGCTGCCCCCTTTCCAAAACACTGGCGTTACGTTCTATTCGCCGCCGCATCCGCCGCCGCAAGACGASCCGCAACTACTGCCGCTGTCTCCGCCGCTGTCCGCCGAACCATAATCCGATAACCAGCTYGTTTCCGAYGYTGYMAGGTCATCTGTGCTCATCGTCATTTGATCAGCGCTCAAGCTGGACGTAGCCACGCTTTCATCAAAAACGGCCAAGTCATTTATKGTTGTTTCTTCACCGAAATGATGCAGCGAATTACCTTCTGTATCAATCACGTCAAAGTCTTCGGCGGCGACGGAATTTACATCCATAACGGAGGACCAGAAAAGCAGATACCAAATCCAGCTAGTGTCGGTTTGGTAGGCATTGCCCATAACCGGATGCGACTTTTTGTCTGCGCGCAGAGTTGCAAGTGTATCGCCTTTGTTTTTGCGCATAACAGACCTACGCGTAACTTTGTTGGTCGTTTGGATTTGCAGTTTGTTTGCGATTTTTGTCTCAAGATCATCGGTAAACTGCTCACAAATTACACGGTATTTATTGACGATGTCCTGATAGGCCCCTGCGGAAAAACTATTGGACATACGCTCAATCAGCTCTTCTTCACCTTCGTCTTTACGGAGACCAAACTCATCCATAAGGGCATAAATTTTTAGAACGATAGGGCTTTCGTTAAGTGGGTGCGTACGACGAATATGGAGATCAATAAAATAGCGCAGGCCATCAGCCCTATGCGAGAGCGATATGTGTAAACTTTGGAACAGCCGGGCGTTTTCCAACGTCAACGTCTTGGCAAAAGCATGCATTGCTTCTTCCATATCATCTTCGACATTGGCATCATCAAAAAAACAGACTTCTCCGTCTTTGGTTAGGGATATGACGTCGTTGATGCCTAGGTCGCGAAAGACCCGGTTAAAGTCCTGCAGGATGCTAAGGGCTGTGTAGGTTTGCTGCTCTTCTTCTTTGGTGAGCGATCCAAGGGTGATTGTATTGAAGAAGCGGCCAAAAACATTGCTCGGTTCTTTCTTTGCGATGACCGAGCCCATCATTGGTTTTAGATCGAATATAGTCTCGTAAATCATGGTTACCCCCAATTTTAGTTAGAACAAAACCCACTTGTTGTGTTTTTGATRTTAATGCCTCGGGGCCAAGCCCACTTGGGCGCCCCACCAAAATATTTCAGCAGMAGYTGGATCGTGACGTCATATTGTGMCCKGTTCAACGCAYYRTCGCYGCYTGGCGTATGGTCAATGAATGTACCGAGRTGTTCCGCACARAAATCACGGTACAGYGCCGTGAAGATGATCAGTATGTGCCACGCTTCATCCACGGCTCGGCTTGGCGTCAGCGGCGAAGGTGTACARCTGCATAACCACAAGAACTTTATCAGTTCTTCTAGAAGCCTATCTGCATCTAATCGCGATATTTTCAGCTCGTTGATCAACCGCGCTGAAAAGTCAGGGTTATGTGTGTGTATCCAATTGGCCAATAGCTTAATATTGGGAAGCGGCGGTATGCTTGTTATATCCGTCATATGTCCCCCCATACAGAGTTGGGTATGCCAGTGCCTAATAGCAACTCTTAATTCAGTTTTTCGGAAACTACAGCTTCTAAACACCCCTAYTTGTMGGTGCWGTGTATTTTGTTGCTTTGTGTATAACTCCTTGGTGCTACTCCCGTAAGCAGCTTGAARTTTGTAGCAAACGCGCTGTAGCTTTGGTACCCAACCGCGTGCATGATTTGCGAAACTGAAAGCGTRCCGTTTGAAAGCATTTCGGCGGCTAGCCTGACGCGCAGCGCCCTTTTAAACGTACCGTAATCGAGGCCAAGCTCGCGTTTAAACAGCCGCATCATACTGCGGGGTGACATACCAAAACTTGGTGCCACATCTTTGATGGCAAGAGGTGCTGCAATGCGGCGTTCCATATATTTTAGAACTTCTTGCAATTTAGTCTGCCGGGTGGACGGGAGTGAAAGATCAATGGGGTTAGAACACCATTCAACGGCAAAGGCGCGAATTGTGGCCATAAGCGCTTCTTCAACAGGCGATCCTTCACCGCTTAGGTCCCAGCGCTCAGAGTAGGTGATCATTTCTTTTCCAAGCGTACCAACGGGGAACACCTGAACATTCTTTAAACACGCTTCATCCTGTTCTCTTGTCTGAAAATAAATGGTGTGGAACCGAACGGATTTGGAATTTGAATGAATGCGGTGATGAACCCCTTCCGGGATCCACGCACCAAAAGACGCGGGCAAAAGAAAGGCCCGGTCCTTGGTGGTTACATGAATAACACCGCCGGATGTATAGAGCAGCTGGTGAAGCCCCGGATGCTCGTGCCACGGTGTGATAAAGCTGCCGAGCTGCATATGGGCAAACAAAGCCGACTTATGCGTCTGGTGGGCACGGYCTTGGTCTATRACTTTTCCCAAAATTGTTGGCATTTGTCACCTTTTCATCAAARATTGTCATTTCATGCTATAGATGCCAAGTGTCTCTTTGTAGTACGCCTTAATGGKTAGGGTAACAAGGCTCATTAGAATAGGAGACAGCACTGTGAAGCATACGGATATCGTTAGGAAGCAATTCGACCGAACAGGTCATATTTATGCGGCAACACCGCAAGCAGCAGATACGGCCAAGCACGATGCTCTGGTGTCTTTATGTGGCACAAACAGTAGCCATAAAGTGCTCGACGTTGCCTGCGGCCCTGGTATTCTATCGGCTGCCTTCGCAAAGGTTGCCGAAACTGTTGTTGGTCTGGATATCACGCCCCGGTTCCTTGAGATGGCGCGGCAAGGGGCAGCTGAGGCATCGATCGAAAATATTACGTTTAAGGAAGGCGATGTTTGCACCATGCCATTTCCAGATCAGGCATTTGATATCGTTGTATGCCGCGCTGCTTTTCACCATTTTACAGATGTGGCCGCTGTTGTTGCTGAAATGCATCGGGTGGTCGCCCTTGGCGGTAAAATAGTTGTTGGCGATATGGTTGCTTCGCCTGATGAAGCCAAGGCCAATTATCACCACAAGATGGAAGTGCTTTGTGACCCAAGCCACGCGCGAGCGCTAACGGATGATGCATTCACGGGCCTTTTTAGCCGCGAAGGCCTTAAGCTCCTTCATAAAATACCCGGCGTATCCAGCCAGCCGCTGGACGGATGGATCGAACACGGCCAACCTGATGCCGCCGCCACGGCAGAAATCCAAGAATTGATGGCGCAGGCCTTGGCGGATAAGGCCTTGGCTGATTTGGATGTGCGAGAAGAAAACGGCGGCATACATTTCACGCACCAAACCATGCTTTATATGGCGGAACGTGTTTCTTAAGCTACGCGCGGTTCGGCTACTACTTTTAGAGGCCAAAAGCGACTTTCCTAAGTTAAAACTACCGGCCCAGAAAAGGACGGTAACCTGGCAATAGTCGCGCACTAAGCAAACACACGAAAACCGCTGCAGAAGTCGATAAACAGCGATCATTGTGCAGCCGGATAAGGCGGACCAAAGTTGCTGCGGCAATTGGCAGCATTCGGCATAGCGGAGATGGGTGCTAACTTTTACGCACGTGTTTCCACTTTGTTAAAGGAGCTGTCCGTGAAAACTGTTGCTGAACACTGCAGGGCCAATGTGCTGGTAACGCCGCAGGCGCTGTTCGCGATGGAGGACGTAACAACATTGCATCACCACGGGGATTCTGTCGTTTTCGTTAAACAACTAGATGCCGACCTGTTGGATATTGAGTTCTATTCAAATTCGAATTGTTTGATCTATATCGTAAGCGGKCAGGAAACCATCACCACCAGCGACGGCGAGAGCTACAACCTACTGCCTGGTAGCCTATGCTTGTTACCTCAAGGGGAAACCCTGCACTCAGATTATGCCCGCACAGCTGGTTCACTGAAAGCATATCTTGTTTTTTTCGGTGATGCAGTTGTCGCAGAGTATTTGAAGTCTAGAAGAAAATTTGCCCACGCAAAAATCGGTCCCAAGCGACTGTTTCAGATGCAAAGCAGCGCGGTGATTTCGGCGTTTTTCAGCTCTCTACAGGCCATGCACCAACAGAATATTAGTTCGTCCGCTTTGTTAACCCTTAAATTGCTGGAGCTTTTGAATTTGCTGGCAGCAGAGGGCAAAGAAGGCATTTTAGATGCCCAGTTGGCAAAAGT
>JAESRJ010000123.1 GCA_016764715.1 Kordiimonadaceae bacterium
CCCCACCCAAGGAGCAAAAAAAATGAGCATGACCGATGCCGAAAAAGCCGAGATGGACCAGCTCAAGGCCGATAACGCCGAGCTGCAAAAAACCGTGGCTGAACTGAAAAAAGGCAAAAAAAAGGCCGACACCGATGCCAAGCTGGCCGCCGCCGGCTTTAAGTTGGCCGCCAATGGCGAGTTTGAGGGCTTGTCGCAAGCCACCTATAACATGCTGCTGGCCGCCGATGATAACGCCGTGGCCGCCGTGATTGCCGACATCAAGCCGGTAGAGGCCGCCAAGCCCAATGTGCCTGATGCGCTCTTGAGTGACACCGCCAAGCCGGGCGATGCCCAAAGCGGCGCGGCCAAATTATCCATTGCAACCGGCGAGAGCCAATTTTTAAAAGGCGCTAAATATGTCTGACCAAAAAACCAACCCGCAAACGCTGGGCCCGACCACCGGCGCGTTTATTAAGTATGAGGCCACCCAGCTCACGCGCGTGGCGGTTGGCGCCGCCAAAGGCACCAAGGCCGGCGCTTTTGTGGATTATCCCTTGCGCGAGGGCAAAAAGCTGCTGGCGCTCACCGATGAGCAAGACGGCAAGGTGGTGGTGCAGCCGCACAATTGCATCATCAATTTGGCGCTGGTGGCCGAGAGCGCGGTAAACGCCGCCGCATCTACTGGCGGCAACTTGGCCGGCCTGCAAAAAGACGGCGACCCCTACGGCATCGTTTACCARGGCACCCCCACCAAATAACCCGCACGGCCTCGCTTGAGGCCGTCTGAAAAAATAAAGGACAAGCAATGATTTTGGACGACAACAKCAAATTCGGCATGCGCGCGCTCACCGAGGCGATTAATAAAATCCCCGCGCAGCCCACGCAAATCCGCGAGCTCGGCATTTTTGAGGCCAAATATTTGACCACCACATATGTGGACATCGAGCAGCGCGAGGGCAAGCTGGAGCTGGTGCAAAGCAAGCCGCGCGGCACCGCCGGCGATGCCGTGCCCGAAAAAGCCCGCAACATCCGCACCTTTAAAATCCCGCATCTGCCGGTTAACGATGTGGTGCGCGCCGATGACGTGCAAAATGTGCGCGCGTTTGGCGGCACCCAGGCCGAAACCGTGGCCGAAAAAGTCACCGAAAAGCTGGCCGATGCGAAAGCCGAGCTGGAAATGACACGCGAGCATCTGATGCTGGGCGCGCTCAACGGCAAGATTTTGGATGCAGATGGCTCTGAACTTTATGATTTATATAAAGAATTCGGTTTCGAGCGCAAAGAATACGACTGCAAACTCACCACCAACACCACCGAAGTGGGCAATGTGATCGACGGCATCATCACCGCCCAGCGCAAGCTGCTCAAAGGCGCTTTTGTCAACGGCTTTGTGGCCTTGTGCGGCCCAGAATTTATGGGCTTGCTTAAATACCATCCCAAGCTCAAAGCGCTTTATGAGCGCTATCGCGAGGGCGCACTTTATCGCGAGGGCAACCTCAACAAAATCGAGTTTGAGCACAACGGCATTAAATTTGTGCARTAYGACGGCGATTTTGGCGCRGGCAAATCCGGCATCGCCGAAGACCAGGCCATTTTGGTGCCGATGGGCCGCAAGCTCTTTGCSGAGTATTTTGCGCCGGCCGAYATGAATGAGACGGTCAACAGCATTGCGCTGCCGTATTACGCCAGCCGCGAAAAAATGGCGCATGATAAAGGCTGGAGCCTGCACGCCCAATCCAACCCGCTGCCATTGCCGCTGCGCCCCGATTTGGTGGCCACGCTCAAAGCATCGGCATAAAGGCTACCTGAAATGATTACCCGCGATGACATGATCACCCGCTTTGGCGAGCGTGAGATAGCCAACCTYACCGACCACGGCAGCGGCCGGGTGGTGGATGAGGATGTGTTGCAGCGGGCGATTGATGACGCAATCGCCGAGGCGGGCAGCTATCTGGCCGCCGCCGGCTATCGCGATTTGGCCGAGCCTGTGCCGCGCGTGCTGGCGCTCAAAGTGTGCGACATCGCCCGCTATTATCTGCATCAAGATGGCGACATCGAGATAGTGGATAAGCGCTATAAAGCCGCGATTGATTGGCTCAAGAGCTTGGTTAAAGAGCCGCGCCTGCTGGGCTTGGATGCGGCCGCACCCGCCGACAACGCCGCCGACACGCAATATGCGGTAATCGGCAACGAGCCGGAGGGCTGGCATGCAACTCATCATTGACACCACTCTACCCGAGATTGCCGCACACCTGCACACGCTGCGCACACGGCTGGGCGGCGACCTCACGGAGCCGATGAGCGCCGTGGCCGCGCTGCTCGAAAACAGCAGCCGCAAGCGCTTTGAGACGCAAACCGACCCCGATGGCCAGSCGTGGGCGCCCTTGGCCGAGGCCACCCAAAAAATCAAGGGCAAAAAAGGCTCGCTCGGCCGCGGCATCCTCACCGATGAGGGGCTGATGCGCCGCATCACCAGCCACGCCACAGCCGATATGGCCATGGCCGGCACCGGCCAGCCTTATGCCGTTTATCACCAACTGGGCACCAAAAAAATGCCTGCACGGCCGATTTTTGGGCTAAGCGCCGAGGATAAAGACGACATCCGCGATGCGCTCACCGATTGGCTGGATACCATTTGGAGCGACACATGAGCCAATTGCCCATGTATCAAAACGTATTGGCCTGCTACCCCGCCTTGCTCGCGCGCTTGGCCCAAGTGCCGGGTGTGCATCAGGTGCTTGAGGCGGCCGACCTTGAGGCCTTGAGCAGCGATAAGCGCTTAAAGCCTATTGATGGCGCCGTGTATGTGGTGTTYGACGGCTTTACGCCCGATRCCGATGCGGCCACCCGCCAGCTTTTGCGCGAGCGCTTGAGCTTTAGCGTGATTTTAACCAAGCGCCAATACAACCCCGGCCACATGCAATACGGCGCCGATGGCGTGGGCGAGACCATCACCGCCATCAAGGCCGCGCTGCAAGGCTTTAGGCCGCTTGATGAGCAAGGCCGCGCGCTCACGCTCGACCCCTTCAGCGCGCGCGCCGCGCTGCCRATYATGTATCACGAGGGCTATGCGTTTTTYCCGATGCGCTTTGAGACCGCCGTGGCCATCAAATTAACCCCGTAAAAAACCGAAAGGAATCAACACTATGACACGYCAAGCAGATAACGGCCTGATTTTTGAGGGCGATGTAAAAATGCGCAATCGCAAAATCCCCGAAAGCGGCTTTGTGGATGTGGGCAACACCACCTCGYTGACCACCGCCGCCGCCACCGACACGCAAGACCGYGTGTCTAARCGCAAAGGCAGCTACGGCCAAGCGCTCGACAGCCTCAAAACCACCAAGCCGACCGAAATCGGCCTGAAAATGGATACGTTTGACAAAACCAATCTGGCCATGGCCTTGATGGGCGAGGCCGCCATCATCGCCGCCGGCGCGCAAACCGTTACCGACGAGGAGGTGGTGATTGGCAAGCGCGGCCAACTCTACAAGCTCAAACACGGCAATATCGACCCTGCCAGCATCAAGGTTAAAGATGGCRGCGACCAAGCCATCGATGCCGATAAAGTAATCTACAACGACAACGCCGGCCTGATCGGCGTGGCCGCCGACAGCACCGTGCAAGACGGCGCCAGCATTAAAGTGAGCTACAAAACCCGCRCCGGCGGCGGCTTTAAAATYGATGCCGCCACCTTGAGCAGCTTGGATTTAGAGATTATCGTAGACGGCCGCAACCGCGTAACCGGTGAGGCGGGTGTGTTGCACATCCCGCATGCCGTGCTGGCCGCCGATGGTGATATTGATTGGTTTGGCGATGACTTTGCCGAGGCCGCCTTTAAAGGCACCGCCGTGCTGGCCGATGGTCAAACCTCGTCCTACAGCTTTACCAGCTACAGCAACGCCGGTTAGGCTTTGCGCCATGTAAAAAGGCCGTCTGAAACGTTTTCAGACGGCCTTTTTTTTGTTGCTGGCTTTACAGGTAATCATAACCGCTTGTGTCGATGCCGGCGTGGCGGTTGCGGTTTGCTTCGGCCAGATATTTAATGCGGTAGCAGCGGCGTTTAGACTCATCTTTGCCTACGCGGCAATCACCGCCCAAAGCATACATGGCGGCACCGTGTGCCAAAGTCTGAATGGGGTTTCAGACGGCCTTTAACGCGCAGTTAAAACACGCCGAAAAGCAAATGCCACATCAGCACCACGCCGCCGACGGTAAAGGCATAAGCGCCATTAAGCCCCCAGCGCCACGCCACTTTGCCGGCTTCGCGCGGCGTATCCACATCACCGCGCCGAATAGCCCAATAGCGGCCAAGCTGCCCAATCAGCACGCCCGCGCTAATGGCCGCAATAACTATAATCGGCAGCATTGCGGACATGGTTCTAAATTTATCCATTATTGTATCCATAATCAATAAAACCCGTTGATTGTAATGCCTGCATTGCCGTTGCCATTATCGCGTACAGCACAGCTAAAATGATTGCGCAGCGGTGCGCCAAAGCTATTTTGAGCATCAACATAACCGCTCACAGTATAGCTGCCATCCCCGTTTGCTTTGTGCTGCCAGCCGCCAAATTTGGCGCTTGATGGCGCTTTTAAACGATCGGTTATCACATCTTGGCAAGCCGCTTGTGCACTAAACTCGCTAAGGGTAGTTTTTTGGGGCGATTTGTTGCTAAAGATTGTAGCCAATAAAAACAACAATATAAAACCACCGCCAAATATCATAATCAGGCTGGTTTTTTTTGGTGGATTGGCGGCAATAACTGCTTGCCGCGCCTCTCGCTCTGCAGTGGCCGCTGCGCGCGCTTGTGCTTCGAGGGCTACCTCTTCCAGCAGCTCGGGGCGGGCGGCAAAAAGCTGTTGGTTATAGGCTTGCCGTGCCTGATTATCAAACAAGTGGTTGCGGCAGGCCGTGAGCACATCCAAATCAAGCGCTTGGCGCTCGGCTGCTTTTTTAATGGCCGCGCTGATTTCCGCCGCCGATGCCGCCGGCGTGATGCCAAGAATCTCATAATAATTTTGCACATCTCCCCCCGTAGTGAATTAAGCCGACACCGTGCCGGCTGTTAAAAATAAGACAATAAAACCTGTAATTTAACAGATTTTTAACGGGTTGATAATGGCGGGCGCAGATATTCAGGCGGGCATCAAAATCAAGGCATTGGTTGAGGGCCTTGAAAACATCGATCGTTTGCAGCAAGAGCTGCAAGCGGCCGGTGTGGACACAACTGATTTTGCCGAGCGCGCGCAAGAGCTTAGGCAGGAACTTGAGGATGTTGCCAGCGAGCAGGCGCTGATTGAGCAATATCAAGATTTGGGCGATGAGCTGCAAAATGCCGGCCAAGAGATGGCCGACACTGGCCAGCGCGCCGCTGCGCTTGATAAATCTTTGCAGGGCGATGGCGGCAAAAAGCAGCAGCAGGATATGGCCGCACTTGAGGGCAGCCTTGAGGCTGCCGGCCAAGAAATGGCCACCGCCGGCCAGCACGCCGCTGCGCTTGATAAATCTTTGCAGGGAGACAGCGGCAAAAAGCAGCAGCAAGATATGGCTGCGCTTGAGGGCAGCCTTGAGACCGCCGGCCAAGAGATGGCCGCCACCGGCCGGCATATGGACGCGCTCGATAAAGAGTTGCAAGGCGATGGCGGCCAAAAGCAGCAAAAAGATATGGCCGCGCTCGGCAAAGAGCAGCAGGCCGTGGGCAAACAGAGCCAAGAGCTGGCAGGCCGTCTGAAAGATGTTGACGCCGGCATGGATGGCGCGGCTGCATCGGCCAAAGATTTGGCAGCCGCCGAAAAAAAGCTGGCCGCAGACAGCCAAGCAGCCGCCGCCAAGCTGGACGCGCTCAATGATGAGGCGCAAGAGCTCAAAGCATTGGCCGATGCGCGCTTAGTGCTGGGCATCGACACCGACGACAAGGCCCACGCCGAAATCGCAAAAGTCAACAAAGCATTTAACGATCTCAAAGCCAGCGGCACGCTCACGCAAGAGGAGCTCGCGCGCGCATCTGATTTACACCGCAAAAAAATCAATGAGCTAGAAAAAAGCCTTAAATCCACCAAAGTGCCGCTCTCCGAGATGGTGGGCGAAATCGGCAACCTGGTCACTAAGGCGGGCGGTATTGCCTATGTCACCAAAGAGGCAATGGAGTTTGAGCGCGCCATGGCGGGCGTAAAAAAAGTGGTGGACGGCACGCCCCAGCAAATGGAAGCCTTGAGCGGCCAAATTAAAAATCTGGCCTTTGAATTGGGCATGGTGCCCGAAGCCGTGGCGGAAATCGCCGCACAGGGCGGCCAGTTGGGCATCCCGCTGGAGAAGCTCGGCCAATTTACCGAAATGGCGGGCAAGATGGCGGTGGCGTTTGATATTGGCGCCGAAGCCGCCGCCGAAGCCGCTGCCAAGCTTACTAATGTGTTTGATTTGCCCCTTGAAGGTGTAGAGCTGCTCGGCGATGCCATCAACCTGCTGGGCAACAATACTGCCGCCAAAGAAAAAGACATTGTTGCCGCCATGACACGCATCGGCGGTAATGCCAAACAGTTCGGCTTGGCTGCCGAGGAGGCGGCTGCGCTGGCTGATGCCATGATTGCGCTTGGCAAGCCGCCCGAAGTGGCTGCCACCGCTATTAATGCCTTGTTATCAAAATTGCAAACCGCCCAAGTGCAGGGTGATAAATTCCAAGAGGGCTTAAGGGCTATCGGCCTTTCCGCCGACAAAATGGCCGCTGATATTGCCGCCGATCCGCAGCAAGCCTTAAATAGCTTTTTGAAATCGCTGGAAAATCTCGACAAGCAAAGCCGCTCTATTGCCTTGTCGCAGATGTTTGGCACGGAGTACAGCGACGACATCGCCTTGCTGGTGGGTAGCCTGAACGAGTATGACAAAGCGTTGAATTTGGTGGCCGACAAATCCAAATACGCCGGCGCGATGCAGCAAGAGTTTCAAAATGCAATGAACAATGCATCGGCTAAGGTGCAGCAGGCGCAGATTGCCATTGTTAACGTGGCCAAAGAGCTGGGCGCTACCATGCTGCCCATCGTTTCTGCGGTGAGTGATGGCGTGGGCGGTGTCGCTAATGCCGTCACCCGCTTGGCGCAGCAATACCCTCAACTAACCCAATTTGCAATGTATTTGGCTGGCGCCCGTGTGGCAGCAATGGCATTTGGGGCCGCCGCACGCTTAATGGGCATGGAGGGCGTTACCGCCACTACGGCGATTACTGCCGGGGCGGCAAAAACCACAACAGCGCTCGGATTGCTGCGTACCAGCATGGCTGCCGCAACTGCAACCACGCGCGGCATGACGATAGCAGCAGCGGCGCAGCAAACAGCAATGGCAGGCGCTGCGCTGGCTGCTCGTGGCTTGGCTGCGGCGTTGCGGCTGATTGCTGCTAATCCGATCGGCTTGGTGATTACAGCAGCCGCTGCTGCGCTAACTCTTTTTGCCGATAAAGCGGGCAGCGTCGGCAAGCAATTGGCCGAAATGGAAAATGCGATAACCGAGGCTGATAAGGCTTTTATCGCCCTTCAGGACCGCATGCGTGAGGGGCTGCCACTTAAGCTGGATGATGTCGATGCGGCCTTGGCGGCCACGCGCGAAGCGGCAGACAGGAGCCGCGATGCCATTTTGCGGCTCAAGCATGACATCAAACTCATCGAAGAAACGGGCGGCGACGGCTGGTATAAGCAAACCGAGCGGGGTATCCAATCGCTTAAAGAGTTTTTACCCTTTTTAGACAGCCAGCGCGAAAAGCTGGAACGAGCCAATCAGGAGTATGAAAAACAGGCGGAGCGGCTTAAAACGCTTCAAGAACAACAACGGCAATTGCAAGAGCAGCAGCGCGCCGATGAATCGGCCGCGCGTTTTGCCAAACAGCAACAGGCTGCTGTTGATGCACAGCAAAATATCAGCACCGCATCACGGCAAATTATCACCGACCTGCAAAGCCTTGCCCAGTCATCCAGCCATATCACCGCCGAGCAAATACGAGGGATTGAGACATCGTTTAAAAATCTCTCTTCCAGCTCTGCCATTGCCGAGGCAGAAGAACAAATCAAGCGCTTGGCCGCTGCATCCAAAATCACCAGGCAGGAGGAGGCCGAGCTACTGGCCGAGCTGAAAAAGCGCCATCAAGAGCTTGGCGAAGTGCAGGTGCAGACGGCTACAGCGGCAACCGGCACCATCGCGTTGACCCGCGATGAAGTTAAAGCGCTCGCGGATGCCTATAAAGAATTGGGCATGGCAATACCGGCCTCGTTTGAGGGCATGACCGAAGCCGATGAAAAGCTGATTGGTGCGCTAAACAACATCAAAGATAAAACCGGCATTACCACCGAACAAATGCGCGAAATGATGACTAACGCATTTGCCAAGGTAGAGACCAAAGACGGTGTGCTGGCGATTCAAAAGTTTTTTAACGAGTGGGCAAAGCAGCAAGATCTAACTGATGTTGAGATGCAGCGATTTTTGGAGCAGGTTGTTAAAAAAACCGAAGCTGCATTCGGGCGCATGGCGGCAAAAAGCAACGAGGTATCCGAGGCATTTAAAAAAATCGGCGTAGACGCCGATGCAGCCGCCACCGGCATCAGCAGCAAGGCCAATCAGGCTTTTGCCGATTGGGCGGCGGCAAGCGCGGCGGCGCGTGATGCGGGTATTGACGACACGCGGCTGATCCGCGCGGGCTTTGAGCAGATGATGGGCAAGCTGGAGAGCCGCGCCGAGTTTGAGGCGTTTAAGCGCCAGCTGCAAGAGAGCGGCGATGTGGCCAAGCTCACAAAAGAGCAATTGGAGCGGCTCAATAAATCCGCCAAAGATGGCGCAACGGCAGCCAAAACGGCTTATGAGCAAATGGGCGAGGCGCTTAAAGAGGCCTCAAACAAGGCCGATTTTGCGCGCATTGCCGCCGAGGCGCAGGCCGCATTTGAGGCGGGCACCATCTCGGCCGCCGAATATGACCAGATGATGGCGCAAGTTAAGCAGGCCACGGATGAGGCTGCCGCCAAAGCCGCAGAGATGGGCCGCAAAGCCGTTGATGCGCACAAAAAAGCCACCATCGAGGCCAACAATTACGAGGAATCGGTCAAGCGTGCGGCGGCGGCGCAAAAGGCCGGCGCAGACACCGCCCAAAAAGCCACCGAATCGGCCACGCGCTCGGTGCAGCTGCACGGCCACCGCATCAGCGAGGTACACGGCAAAATCCAGCTCACCAACGAGGAGATTAAAAAATACTCGCAAATTTGGGGCGGGGTATGGATAGCCACGCAGGCCGGCTGGAAAACCGCAGTTGCAGCATCACAAGCGTATTTAACGGCTGTTGGAAATGCCCGCAAGGCATCGGAGGAGCTCGCCGACGCGATTGCCAGCGGCACCATTAACTCGCGGCACCTTGAGCGTGCAATCCACGCTGCTAGCAATGCAGCCGGCAAGATGGACAGCACCTCGCTTAAAAACCTGCACAACCAAATCGACACCGCGCGCCGAAAAATGCTGGAGCTCAAGGCCGAGGCGGCCGACACCCGCCAATCACTTGAGGCCAAGCTGGCCGCGCTCAACGGTAACGATGAGATGGGCCATCAGCTCGAGCACCAAAAAAAGATAGCCGATTTGCAGGCCAAGGCTCGACAAGCCGCCGCCAATCACCAATCGGAGGTGGCTGCGGAATACAACCGCGCCATGCATCTGCRAAACCAAATCTATACCAAGCAAAAAGAGCAGCGCGAAAAAGAGCGGGCAGAGGCCGCCGCTGATGCCAAAAAAGCCGCGCAAGCGCCTGCACCA
>JAESRJ010000232.1 GCA_016764715.1 Kordiimonadaceae bacterium
GTCAGCTTCATGCGCCCAGCGGGATATGTCCCTGTGCATCTTCTGCATGGTACCGCGCAAATCACCGTATAGCGGGATACGTTCACCGGTGGTGACAACGGCTAGCCGGATGAACTTGCCCATCTTGTGGTGTCGCTGGAAATAGCAAAGCCCGTTAAGTGTGGGCTTGCGTTCGCGCTGGGCAATCAGAGGCAGGAAACAGATCGAGCGATAGCTTTCTACGTCGTCAATCTGGCCAGTAACCTCGCCAATGGCCTTAATGCCACCATTCTCAAGCCGTGTCTGAATGCCGTGCCGTTCTAGCGCCTCGGCAATACGATCATTTTCTGAGCGGAGAAGGGCGCGCTTCTCGGCGCTCTCGCGGTAGCTCTCTGACGATTGCTTCCAGCCAGTATTGGTTCGGAAAAGCTCATATTGGCTGATTGCCACTTTTGGCTGATTATTGACAGCTATAGGGAAAGCGGCAACATTACTTGCGTTACTTTCAAGGGGGAGGGCTTTCATGACGCGCCTTCCAAGAGATTTGGGGTATGACAATGACTGACGAAATCAAAGGAAAAATACTCAGCGTAATAACCGTCGTTTCGTTGCTCGCTTTGGTGGGAATGCTCATTTGGGCATATACAGAAGCGGATACGGCGCAGACCAGACGAATTTTTCTTAGCGCGGCTATTGCTGCGTTTTTGGGATTGATTACCCATCTGAACGCAAGCCACAGATTTAACCGGTCGCTTAAAACCCAACACCATCAACTGGCTGAAGCTGATAGACGCCAACAGGACGAATGGTCTCGTCAGGAAAACAGAGCCAGTGACGACAAAGAACAGCTTCGAAAGGCCATGAGACAAGCAATCAGCAAAGAACTTTGGGTCATCATAACTCAGTTGAGAGACTTGATAGACGAACTTCAAGAAATGGGAACGAGGGGCTTTGTCAACACCTCGGCTACTGAATTTATGCCATCCCGCCCAATATTCGACGCGCTTAGTCACCAGCTCGGGCAACTCCCTCATGCAGAACTGATACAGATTGTAGAGTTTGAACCGGAATATCGCGTTGGGGCACAAAGCCTGCGAAATACACTTGGCGGACCTCGTCGCAATCGTGGTGATGCGATTATGCGGGCCAGAGAGCTCATAGAGCTCTGTATCCAGTATCGCCAACCTTTGGGCGCTAGAGTTGACTCCCTTACAGAACTGGCTCGATTGAACGTTAAAAAACCCGCCAATTATCTTCCGCAAGAGAAGTAAACGACGCTCGCCGCTAGGCAAGGGGTCAGACTTTGTTCTGCCCCCTTTGGGGCCAGCGTGTGGAGCCGCCGCCCGGTCAAGCCCCTCCCGCACCACTGGCGCAAGCGCGCCATCGGGTCGGGGCTGTGACAGTGCGTCATAAGTGCGCGCTGGAAAATGGGCAGTGCAAATGGGAAAATTCAGAGTTGCAATCATATTTGCACCTCTGAACATTCGGCTTTTTTAACGTTGGCGTTATGGGCCTGAATAACCTTGCTTAGTTCTTCAGGGTAGGCGTCACCAAAGTCGATATTCCACAAGAGATCGAGCAGTTCTAAGATTTGGGCGAGCCGTTTCCCATCACGTTTGCGGCCTCTATTTTTCAGCGCTTGAGCGATACAAGCGCCTTGCACTCTCCAAGAGGAAAAATTATGCGCCAGTTCACGGTCAGATGCCGGCTTAAAATCGCGTTCTTGTGAGGCTGTGCCAGTCATGTGCGCCTCTTGTTGAGAGAACATTCGGGTTGCACTGCACATTCGTGACAAGGGCGTTGACTGACCGGCACGGTTATACATGGCGGCGGCAGTTCTTGAATTTTGGGATATATAACAAGCGCGCCGTTTATAGATGCGGCTTCGAATTCCGTTGCGTAATTGGAAATTTGTTCAGACATAGTGAACCTCCATGCCTGAAGCATCGCCAATATAGGCGATGATGGATCTCAGGTTTGCGAGTAGGTTTCGCAAACCGGGTTGATTTATAGATATGTGTTTTCTGTAAGCCCTTGATTTTATTGGGTGGGCAATCCCTAGGGGAAAACTGGTTTTTGGCGGGAACGAAGGGCGTTCAGTTTTTTCGTAATGACGGGGCCACGTGTTCGAGTCACGTAAGCGGCACCAAAACCTCCCTTATTGTGTGGAGAAAAATGTCGCCCGTTATGAGCCTATTTCCCCCGCGGCATTGCTACATTAAAAACAAAAGCAAAACACCGGAAAAGAGAACGTTTCCTATGAGTACCGGCCTCTTGCGTGACCAGTAACGGGATAAGGCATAAAACAGAGGCGCAGGCCCGGACCCAGACTGATACGAAACGAAAATAAGTGTTGGTAGGAAGAAATACGGGACCGCAAAAAACAACAGAGGCATGACAGCAGCCAACCCAACATCCATTTCATAATTTTGAGACAGATTGGCCAAGGCCGCAAGGAGTACCCAGTAGCCCACTGCAGTGATCCAGAACGCATGCTTTTTCATTTTGTGCAGCATTATTTGAAACTACTTTTCTTTCCACCACAAGGGTGTCGATACAACATATAGTATTGATACGAAACGCGATGGTAAAGCGCTGATCGCCAAACTATATTGATTGATTGCAACAGAGCGAGCGGGTTAAGAGCAGAGCTTAGTCAGGCACTGTTTGAAGATGTCGACAAACTGTTTCGCGTGTTTGTTCAGCGGATGCTCGTATGAAAAGACGGCTGTTATGGGCAGCGACGGTGCGTCTTCGATTGCGATGGCCGTAAAGCCATGGCCGCTGTGATGTACCATTGCATGGGTCGCCGTTACAGAATCGACGATGGTGGCGCCCACGCCTTTGCCGGCTAGATTTGCAGCGATACTGTGGGTGTGCACCCTGATGGAAAAATCAGGGTTGATGTTGGCTGTGCGAAGGAGCGCCTCCACCGCGTTGCCGAGCGGCTCACCCGCGAAGGTGCCGATTAGGGGTTTGTCGGCGAAAGCACTTATCGGCAGGGATTTCTGCGTTGCGATGCCCCAATCACTTGGCACCAGCGCCACAATATCGGCGCTGCCGATGGTGATGGACCCCAGGTTGCGGTTGCCGTCCAGTCCAAAGGTGATGCCTAGACTGTTTTGGCCCACAGAACTGGCAACATCCTTGAGGATGTCACTGTGATGCTGAATGGATACGTCCATCAAGCAGTCCCTAGAGTGCTGGGTGAACTGGGCAATAGCCTCAGGGATCAAATCATGGCCGAAGGTTGGCGGTGTCGCAACACGTAAGTGCGTGGTCAGATCTTTCTTTAGYCGGTTCGCAAGGTTTTTAAAAACCATCAGCGAATCTTGAATACGGTTGGCCTCCCCGTTTAGAATTTTAGCTTCCGATGTGGGGTGTAGGCGGCCGCCTTTGCGGTGAAACAGATTGAAACCAAGGCCGCTTTCMATYTGYTTCAAGCTRGCRGTAACTGCGGGCTGGCTGATGCCGAGACGCACGGCAGCCTCGGTCACAGTCCCAGTGTGCATGATTGCGTGAAATATCTCAATCTGGCGGCCATTCATGCCAACCAGTATAAGTATAGGTTATATATAAAGCAAAAATATAAATTTGAACATTATCTGCGGTGCGGAAATACTGTGCGCGTTTAAACTATTTGAGGCTATCCGCATGAGTAATGTGTTTTTTAGAGACATGCACCACAGCTACCCGGTCGCAGCGGAAGCGGGCGGCATGTATATTACTGACACCAGCGGCAAGTCCTATCTGGATATGTGCGGCGGTGCTGCGGTGTCGTGTCTTGGGCATCAACACCCGAATGTAATCAAGGCATTACAGGACCAAATCGGCCGGATGGCCTTTGCTCACACAGCCTTTTTTTCCAACGAACCCCAAGAAAAACTGGCGGAAATGCTGGCGGGAAAGTTCGGCGAAGACGGCGCAAAAGTATACCTGACAGCWGGCGGGTCTGAGGCGAATGAGACWGCCTTGAAATTAGCGTGGCAATATTGGCGCGCGCTCGGCCAAGGGACCAAAACTAAAATCATTAGCCGAACACATAGTTATCACGGCAATACGCTTGGTACTTTGTCTGTTAGTGGGCATCCGGGCCGCAGAGTGGTTATGGAAGACGTGCTTGTCAGTTGGCCGCGTATCGCGCCCTGCTATGCATACCGCCATCAAGAGACCGGTGAGACTGATGCAGCTTACGGCAAGCGTAGCGCCGATTTATTGGAACAGGCAATACTGGATGCWGGCCCCGAGACTGTGGCCGCCTTCATTGTCGAGCCGGTCGTCGGCGCGTCGCTTGGGGCTGTYGTGGCAACAGAAGGATATTTCAAACGTATCCGCGAGATTTGTAATCAGTATGACGTGCTGCTTATCTCAGATGAGATCATGTGCGGCACGGGCCGAACGGGCACCTTTTTTGCCCACGAACAGGAAGGGTTTTTGCCTGATATTGTRACRTTGGCMAARGGAATTGGTGSCGGGTATCAACCGCTTGCCGCAACGATYGCGCGGGCCAAAATTGCAGATATCTTTTCCGGCGAAAATAAACGCAGCTTTGAACACGGCCATACCTATGTAGGGCACGCCAGCACTTGCGCAGCAGGGGTTGCCGTTCTTGAAACGATTGAGCACTATCAGCTTCTCGGTGCGGTAAGAACCCGGGGCGATGCCTTTCAAGCGGTYCTTGAAGACARRTTTGGCGATCACCCGAATGTGGGTGAAATAAGGGGACGCGGCTTGTTCCGCGCGCTCGAACTTGTGTCTGACAAATCAAAGAAAACACCTATTGAAAACAGCGCGTTAGTTGCGAAAAATATACGCACCGTAGCAATGAAGCACGGCATGCTTTGCTATCCGAGCGGCGGGGATGCAGCTGCTGGCTACAGCGGCCATATTCTCTTTGCTCCCCCCTATATTCTGCAAGAAAGCCATATCAGCGAGATGGCGGATAAGCTCCAGGCGGTAATGCAGGAGGTGTTTGGTGTTTGATCCCATGATCATTATGTGTGCGCCGAACGGGGCAAGGCGGTCGAAGCTGGATCATTCCCAATTACCGATCACACCAGCTGAACTTGCCGACTGTGCAGAGGAAATTGTCGCTGCTGGCGCCAGCATGATGCATATGCATGTGCGGGATGCGGACGGCGGACACACGTTAAATGTGGATGCCTACCGCCGGGCGATTGATGCGGTGGAAGACCGCGTAGGCGCAGACTTAATCATTCAGGTCACAACAGAATCTGTAGGCCTCTATTCCAGTGAAGACCAGATGGCTATGGTTCGGGAGTTGGGCCCGGACTCGGTCTCGCTGGCTCTGCGGGAAATTTGCCCCGATGGGGCCGATCTCGCTGAATTGRCTGATTTTTTCRGCTGGCTTGGCAGCGAGAAGGTTTTCCCGCAGATAATTCTCTACGGCGCTGCAGATATTGCGCGCTTTGGGTCGCTCCATCTCTCCGGTGTATTTGATCGGAGCGACCCATTCACTTTGTACGTCATCGGTAGTTACCAAAAACACTGGGCAGGTAACTCGGTTAATGTGCAGCAAAGCATGGAAGAACGCTATGCGTCGAATGCACCTTGGGCGGCGTGCTGTTTTGGGTTGCTTGAATATGAGGCTGCAGTATCCGTAGCCCATATGGGCGGCCATATCCGAGTTGGTTTTGAAAACAATATTTGGCGCGCTGATGGGCGCATGGCAAGCAATAACGCGGAGCTTGTGCGAGCAGCATGTGATTCTGCGCAACAGGTTGGTCGTAAAATTGCGACGGCCAACGATGCGAGGCGTATTTTGGGTATGCCCGTTAAGGGAAAACAAGTAGCAAAGACGATTGTACAGTAGTTGCAGTAAGCGTTGAGAGACGAATTTGTAGGTCTAATATTCTGCCGGATTTGATGATAAAGGTCTGCAAAATGAGGGAAGCACGATAGTGCTAAAATAAGCATTATTTTCAGTGCGTTGCTGAAAATTATGCTGACATTGCGGGGGATTTCGCCATGCTTGGGAGAGCAGGTGGCATTCCGAATGAAAATTAAAAACAGAAGTGGGCCTGTAACTACCGGTAATGGCCCGAATGGAGGAACGGAATGAAACTTGAAAAATATAAGGCCAGGTTACTGCTAGCAGCTTCAGCTGCTACAATCAGTATGGTCGCAACACCWATCGCGCTTGGTGCCCAAGAGGCATCCTCAGGCCCGATCGAAGAAATTTCAGTTGTTGGCTCAAGAAGTCAGAAACCACGTACCGCGACAGACTCGCCTGTTCCGATCGATAGTTTTTCAAGCGCTCAGTTTAACGCGCTTGGTAACTCTGCAGATCTGACAGATAACCTGAGCTCGCTGGTACCGTCTTACACAGCTGCGCCTGCTACAGGCGATGGTAGTGCTTTTGTACGRCCAACATCGCTSCGTGGKYTRTCACCWGAYCARACRCTTGTWCTYGTYAAYGGTAAACGCCGTCACCGCTCAGCGCTTGTACAGTTTCTTGTATCAGCTGCAGGCGCCGGTGCGCAGTCACCTGACATCGGCATGATCCCTAACATTGCTCTRAAACGCGTMGAAGTTCTWAGAGACGGTGCYGCGGCCCAGTATGGTTCTGATGCGATCGCAGGCGTTATTAACTTCGTCATGAAGGATGCTAACGATGGCGGCGAAATCACCGCGTCTTATGGCCAGTWCTATCAAGGCGAGCAAAGCAAAAAAATTGCAGCAAACTTCGGTTTGGCGCTCGGCGATACAGGCTTCCTGAACCTCAGCGCGGAATATACAGATAACGATGCYCTGTCWCGCGGTATYCARCGCCCARWTGCGCARRCTCTGATCGAYWMTGGTGTTSAGGGTATTGGCGCAGACGCGCCGTTCGGTGATGCKCCRYTYGTTCARACATGGGGACGTCCAGAGACAAGCGGYGCYCGCATATTCGTGAAYKCAGGTGTTGAGATTGGCGATTCTGCGGAACTTTATATGTTTGGTGGCTATGCGAATACGCAGGGCCGCTACCGCTTCTTCTTCCGTAGTCCTGGAATAGACGGTGTTGGCGTACACCCTGCAATCGCTGGCCTGCGTGCAAGTTTGCCGGCCGGTGATGACGGCGCAGATATTCTGCCTGCTGGTTTCACCCCGTTCCTTGACGGCGATCAAATCGACCTTAGCTTTGTTACGGGTCTAAAAGGCGATACCGACAGCGGCTGGTTCTATGACCTTAGCTTTGGCTTTGGCCGGAATACGCTCTCGTACTTCCTGAATAATACCGTTAATCCAACCCTTGGTTTGTCGGGCCGCGATCCAGCGCAGCGCGATTTTGACGTTGGTGGGTACGAGCAGGAAGAGATCAATTTTAACGCTGATTTCTCCAAGCCTATTGGTGAGAATGTAAACTTGGCCTTTGGTGCTGAGTGGCGCGAGGAAACTTTCACTGGAATTGCCGGGGAAGTAAATTCCTTCGTCGGAGCTGGTTCAAGTGGCTTACGCGGTGTTACGACTGAGAATGCGGTTTCTAATTCACGCAACAACTATTCGCTCTACGTTGATATCGAGCATGATTTAAGCGAAGACCTCTTCTTCCAGTATGCTGCCCGGTATGAGCGTTTTTCTGATTTTGGCAGCACTATAAACGGCAAGTTCGCGGCGCGCTACAACGTCAACGAAAACTTCACGTTGCGCGGTGGTATCTCTACGGGTTTCCATGCGCCAACACCAGGCCAGGCCAATATCACTACAACTATTACAACTTTTGACGGTGCGTCAGGCCTCCAGGTAGAAGAAGGCCTTMTTACACCKGACAACCCGGAYGCGATCGCTGCAGGTGCTCAGCCACTTACAGAGGAAAAATCACTTAACTTTAGCTTCGGCGCAACAGCTTCAATTGGCGATGCGACAACGCTTACAGTTGATTTTTACCGTATCGAAGTTGACAACCGTATTTTCCGTACAGGCGAYATCCARACASCTGAYGGACGCACGATCTCTTTCTTCACYAACTCGCTTGATGTTGTTTCYGARGGYRTTGATGTTGTTCTTACGTCCAGYTCTGAATGGGGCAACGAYGCAACAACAGACTTCTCCTTTGCTGGCAGCTACAATAAAGTTTCTGTAGCCGGGCAAGATCTAGTGAACGGTGTTCAGCCGGTATCAGCGTCTCGTATTGAGGATATTGAAAACAACTATCCTAATTACCGGTTTGTTGCCTCWGCTGATACGCGCTTYAACGAAAAATGGAAYTTCCTTGCKCGTGCCCGYTATTWTGGTTCGCACTTTGAYGAGCGCGGCACGATTGGTGCAGCGGTAGACCCTACAGCCGAAATTGGCGCATTGGTCTATTTTGATATTGAACTTGGTTACCAGGTGAGCGAAGAATTCCGCGTTACCGCAGGTGCAGTGAACGTATTTAATACGTTTGTTGACGAGATTGGTGCCGGGAATGCTAACCGCCTAAGCGTTGGTCTTCAGTATCCACGCCGTAGTGCTGCCAATTATGAAGGTGGTTCTTGGTACTTACGTGCTAGCTACCAGTTCTAAGACGTACTGAAGCAAAAATTATATAGATTTGGGGTGGGGTCGTACCGTTGGTGCGTCCACCCCTTTTCTTTGGCAAGCCCACCCGAAACCGGGCCTGACATCGCTCGGATTTTTGCACCGAAAACCGTTTCGGCACCCGTTGCAACAAGGCGGCGAACGCCCCCATCACAGGCGTTTTACTGCCCCTTAAACCGCCTAATGGTTGACCGCATTGAACTATCGTGTATTTTTCCGTTAAGTGCCTGATTTAGCATTTTTTTAGCGCTGAAGCCGCAAGCATGTTTCGTCGCTAAAATTTACCTATTATTGATGTTTAGTCGCTTACACTCGGGGGAGTGCCATAGCGGCCAACAGCAAAAGCAGTGAATATCTATGAATGACCAGCAAAATCAATTGACACCGACTTTGGGTTGGGCTACCGGGTCAGGGTCAGGGTCAGGGTCAGGGTCAGGCGAAGTCCCGTTCTTCTCCCGGCTAACAAGCAAGTTCCTGGCAATGACACTCCTGTTGTTCTTGGCGCCGCAAGTTGCAATTTACTATTATACCTCAAATGCTGCGTCGACGATGCTGGTTGATAGCCTGCGGAATGACCTGAAGGAAAAGTCTTTCCTCGTTGGTGCCGATATTGACCGGTTTTTTGACCAGCGTCTAACCGATGTGCTGACGCTATCGCAAGCCGACGTGTTGGAAGGCGATGATACAGCTGCCATCATTCAGTATCTAACAGAGATTATTGAGGGTACGCCGTATCTAGATGATATTGACGTTATCCAAATAGACGGGACTATCATTGCCAGCTCTGGCGAACAAAATGAAAAAGGCAAGAATATCCTGCAGCTTTTCCCCCAGTTGCGGCACATTTTCGTTGATGTACTCGCTGGTAAACAAGGTGATGTTTTTGTTTCTGAAATATTAGAACTTGATGGCGGTGCCGGTCAGGCATTTCTCACGCCGATTACAGATGATGCAAACGTCAATGTTGTGAAGGTACTGTTGGTTGAAATCAACCTCGACACGGTTAAAAAAATTGTTGCCGAATTTGACGAGCGTGTGATCGGTGATAAGTATGTTTATCTGGTGGATAATGACGGCCGGGTGATTGTGTCTGCGGACCCTGCCACCGGGCTTTTGACACCGTTTCCGGATCTAAAAGCACAGCCGGATTTACTTGATAACTTTTCCCTTCAAGGCGATGTGGGCA
>JAESRJ010000233.1 GCA_016764715.1 Kordiimonadaceae bacterium
ATGGGTGGCTTTACCACTTTATGATGAAGCCTCATTAACAACTAACCCCATATCCACAGTTTCTCCAGCAACTGGTGTTAATAGATACTTTCTTGGGCCATTATATTAGAGATATGTCAGGGCCAGAATTTCTATTTGGTTGGGGGAGCATGGCGAAACCTCGCCAAACTTATGATGCGGGAACAATCTCGTCCGTTGCATGTACTACATGGCTTTAAGACGTCGAAAACCGATATGACAGCCTACTGCAAACGGTTAAGCAAGCTAGATAGTGCTGATATCCCGTTCGGAGGGAGTTTGCCGCCTAGACGACGCGAAATTATCCCGACAGCAGCTCTAATGCTTCTGGAATTGATTTATGCAACGAAACCGAAGGAGGTTATTGCATCAGGTTACGGCCTTCGTGAAGGACTTCTGTTTGAAAAACTAAAAACCGAAGAGCGCAAGCAGGACCCGTTTCTCTTTAGCTGCCAGGCTTTGGCCTACGAACGCTCGAGATTTGCCGAGCACGCATCGGTGATTTTTCAGTGGACACGGCCCATATTCAAGCCTCAATCGAGAAACCCTGTTTTAAGAGACCGGTTACAGTATGCGGTATGTCTTCTAAGCGATATTGCTTGGCGAGGCCATCCGGATTTCAGAGCGGAAAAAGCCGTGGAGGCTGTCCTGCATGGGAATTTCGTAGGCGTTAGTCACAGTGACAGGGCCTACATCGCTGTGGCGCTTAATCAGGCATATGGGGCTTCAATTGATGTGCCGCATATTGCGCCTATCTTGCCGTTACTTGAAATTGAGGATGTAATGGATGCGCGTGTTATGGGGGCCGCGCTACGCTTGGCGCAAAGGTTGTCTGGCGGTACGGTTAAAATTCTAACGGTGAGCGAGCTTAGGCTATCAAAAACTAAACTCTATCTTGGAATTCCAAAGGAGTTTGAAGATACGGCCAATGATATTGTATTGCGCCGCGTTAGAAAGCTCGCGCAACTTGTTGGCCGCAAAGCAAAAATAGAAATTCTAGGGTAGGCATCCACGCTGTTCGCGGTGCCTAGTCTTCTTCCTCTAGTTCAACGATATCTATATCGCCGTTCCTTGCTGTTAACGCCAAATCGCCTCTCATCAGCTTCTCTGCGTCAGCGCCAAATATCTCATATCTCCAGCCGTGCTTGGCTCTGATATCAGTTTTTGGCATCGCGGCCCATGTTTCGAGGTCGGAGGCGCTTGCCACCATCCGAGGCGCAACTTTTGCGTTCTGACATTTTATTTTCAGCAGGACTTTAAGTAAATCAGCCATCGGCGGTGTCGGAGGACGAGGCTTTGCACGCTCTAACTTAGGCAAATCGGTCTCTGGAGTTTCCATGCCCACCTGCACTGCATCAAAAAGGGCCCGTCCGGCACGTGACCGACTAAACCCTTTTGGCACGCCGCGCATACGGTCAAAATCTTCWATTTTCTTKGGWGGATGAGCWGCCACTTCAAACAGCGTATCGTCTTTWGCWATGCGGTTYCGWGGCATGTCSCGYTCTTGCGCYTGKCKYTCGCGCCATTCRGCYAGGCATTTMAGTAAACCGAGGAACCGGGGCTTGTTGGTGCGTACTTTTAGYCTTTTCCAAGCGTCTTCTGGTTCGATTACATAAAGGGTTTGCTCGCGAAGCGGTGCGATTTCTTCTTCGACCCAACTTTCACGGCCCGTTGCTGCGAGCTCTTGCTTAAGTTTACGGTAGATCGTGCGCAAATAGGTTACGTCGCCAACAGCATACGTAAGCTGTTTATCTGTCAGGGGTCTTTTTGACCAATCAGTGTACCGCGCAGACTTATCGAGCTGAGCGTTCGCGAGCTTGCTAACSAGCGTTTCGTAGCCCACAGAGTCGCCGAAGCCACATACCATCGCAGCAACCTGGGTATCAAATATTGGGGCAGGGAGCTCATCCATCATAAAGTGGAAAATCTCCATATCCTGCCTGCAAGCATGCATCACTTTGAGCACATCAGGATTATTGAACAGTTTGATCATCGGCGTAAGGTCAATGCCTTCTGCCAGTGGATCAATACAGTATGCCTCATCGTCACTTGCCAATTGCACTAAGCAAAGTTTCGAATAATAAGTGTTATCTCGTAAAAACTCTGTGTCTACTGTCACAAACTCTGCACTAGATAGTCGGTCACATAGGGCCGTTAGTTCTTCAGTCGTTGTAATGGGCTGCATGCCAATGTCCGCTAATGATTTTCGCTTCTAATACACAGGATTGATCACCGCGTCACGCTTTCTGTGTTCTTTATCTATCTCGTTCTTGACATTAACGCTTAATCATGCGCTTTTCCGCCCAAATTGGGTGGCTTTTTTGACGTTATTTTACACAACGTTTGCGCCTGAATATTGGGACTGAATAAAGAAACGTAGGATATCATGCACGCATTTCGTTCGCATACTTGTACTGAGCTCAGCATAGAAAACGTTGGGGAAACTGTTCGCCTTTCTGGATGGGTGCACCGTAAACGGGACCACGGAGGCCTCCTTTTCATTGACCTTCGCGATAATTATGGTCTTACACAATGTGTGTTCGACGTTGATAGCCCTTGCTTTAAGGCGGCTGAAGATGTTCGTGCTGAATCGGTTATTCGTATTGATGGTCGTGTAAAGGCGCGCACAGACGAAACTGTAAATTCTGAGCTCTCAACTGGTGCCATCGAAATTTACGTCGACGAGTTAGAAGTGCTTTCTGCAGCAGGTGATTTGCCGCTCCCAGTTTTTGGTGACACAGATTACCCTGAAGATGTACGCCTTACATACCGTTTCCTTGATTTGCGCCGCGACCGTATTCACAAGAACATGCTACTCCGTTCAGATGTGATCGCTGAACTGCGCAGCGAGATGCACGGTCAGGGCTTTCGCGAATTTCAGACGCCAATTCTGACAGCATCCAGCCCAGAGGGCGCACGGGATTTCCTAGTACCTGCACGCCAGCATCCGGGTAAGTTTTACGCTCTACCGCAAGCTCCACAGCAGTTTAAGCAATTATTGATGGTCTCTGGTTTTGACAAATACTTCCAGATCGCGCCGTGTTTCCGTGATGAAGATGCTCGTGCAGACCGGAGTCCTGGTGAATTTTACCAGCTCGACATTGAAATGAGTTTTGTTACGCAAGACGAYGTGTTCAACACGATTGAGCCAGTTCTGGTTAATGTATTCAAAAAGTTCTCTGATAAGAAAATCACAGARGCTCCGTTCCCGCGCATTGCTTATAAAGAATCAATGCTGAAGTACGGTAACGACAAGCCCGACCTTCGTAACCCGATTGAAATTCAGGATGTTACTGAACAGTTCCGTGGTTCTGGCTTTAGTATTTTTGCTGGTATGATTGAAAACGGTGCCGTGGTTCGTGCTATTCCTGCGCCGGGTTCAGGCCCGAAATCTCGCCGTAAGTTCTTTGACGCGACCAATGACTGGGCGAAAAAAGAAGGTTTTGCTGGCCTCGGTTATATTAATGTAAACGAAGGCGTTGCGCGCGGCCCTATTGCTAAGGCGCTAGGKGAAGAAGCAACAGCCAAGCTGCTGAGTGATCTTGGCCTTGGTCCGAGTGACGGCGTTTTCTTCGCATGTGACAACGAAGCTGGGGCAGCACGGCTGGCTGGTGTTGCCCGGACACGGGTTGGCGAAATGCTTGATCTTATCAGCGATGATGAATTCAAGTTCTGCTGGGTTGTTGATTACCCAATGTTTGAATATGACGAAGATGAAAAGCGTATGGACTTCTCGCATAATCCATTTTCAATGCCTCAGGGCGGAATGGAAGCGCTTGAGAAYGAAGATCCGTTGGARATTCTYGCYTAYCARTATGAYATCATCTGTAACGGTATCGAGCTKTCATCTGGYGCTATCCGGAACCACCGKCCWGATATTATGATCAAGGCRTTCGGCATGGCTGGCTATGATSAAGCMACMGTKGAAWAAGARTTTGGCGRCATGTTGAATGCGTTCAAGTTTGGCGCTCCTCCCCACGGCGGTCTAGCTCCAGGAGTTGACCGTATGGTTATGCTACTGGCCAATGAGCCGAACATCCGCGAGGTGATTTTGTTCCCTATGAACCAGAAAGCCGAAGATCTGATGATGAAGGCCCCGAGCGAAGTTTCGCCGAGGCAGCTTCGAGAGCTTCACATCCGGTGCGTAGAGCCACCGAAAAAAGAAACAAGCCAGTAAGGCTTACAGGGTATTATGGGGCTGCGAGGCCCCATTTTGCCATTTGGGGCAGGTTAGTTTTGCAGGGCCTACCCCTCTATACATAAAGAACACCATAATGCACCCAAGCTGCTAGTCTGATAGGACCAGCCCAAGAAGTGGATACCTCAATGAACGATAAAATTCTCGTCCTCGATTTTGGCTCACAAGTAACGCAGTTGATCGCGCGCCGGGTTCGTGAAACCGGTGTCTACTGCGAAATCGTGCCGTTTAACAAAGCAGACGAGATTTTAGATGATTTTGGCGCGGCTGGCATCATCCTGTCTGGTGGGCCGGCAAGTGTAACACACGCTGACACACCGCGCGCGCCAGACCGTGTGTTTGAAATGGGTATTCCGGTACTCGGCATCTGTTACGGCCAGCAAACCATGATGCAGCAGCTCGGCGGTAACGTTACAACATCCGACAACCAAGAATTTGGCCGGGCCTATGTTGACGTGAAAGAAGACTGCGCCTTGTTTAAAGGCGTATGGGCACCTGGTGATAGTAAACAAGTGTGGATGAGCCACGGCGACCACGTGAATGTGCTGCCTGATGGCTTCAAAGTAGTTGCAACCAGCAAAGGCGCCCCCTTTGCAGTGACTGCAGACGAAAGCCGTAATTTTTACGCTGTTATGTTCCACCCGGAAGTGGTGCATTCACCAGACGGTGCTGCGCTGCTGAAGAATTTTGTACACAACATTTGTGGGTGCCAGGGTGACTGGACCATGGCGAGTTTCAAAGACACTAAAATCAAGGAAATCCGAGAGCAGGTTGGTGACGGTAAGGTGATTTGCGGTCTTTCTGGCGGCGTGGACAGCTCGGTTGTTGCTGTGATGTTGCACGAAGCCATTGGTGATCAATTGACGTGTGTATATGTAGACCACGGTTTGATGCGGACCGGGGAAAGCGATCAGGTTCTTAGCCTGTTCCGTGAGCACTATAAGATTAATCTAGTTCATCGCGAAGCATCGGACCTGTTCCTGGGTGAGCTCGRSGGTGTTAGTGACCCTGAGAAAAAACGTAAAATTATAGGTAAGCTATTCATCGATGTGTTTGAAGAAGAAGCTAAAAATATTGGTGGGGCTGATTTTCTTGCGCAAGGGACTTTGTATCCAGATGTAATCGAGTCTGTGTCTTTCATCGGCGGGCCGTCTGTCACTATCAAATCACACCATAATGTTGGTGGTCTGCCAGAGCGCATGAATATGCAATTGGTGGAGCCTCTCCGGGAACTGTTCAAGGACGAAGTACGTATTCTTGGCCGTGAACTCGGTCTCCACGAAGACTTCGTTGGTAGGCATCCGTTCCCTGGTCCCGGTTTAGCCATTCGCATTCCAGGTGAGATTACGCGCGAACGGGCTGATATTCTCAGGAAAGCTGATTTTATTTTCTTAGAGGAAATCAAAAACGCAGGTTTATACGATGATATTTGGCAGGCTTTTGCGGTGCTCTTGCCTGTTAAAACCGTCGGAGTAATGGGCGATGCGCGTACTTACGACAACGTGTGCGCTATTCGTGCCGTTAATTCGACAGATGGCATGACGGCGGATTATTACCCGTTTCCTCACGAGTTCCTTRGCCGTGTAGCAACACGTATCATCAACGAAGTTCGCGGCATTAACCGGGTTGTTTACGACATTACGTCGAAGCCACCTGGCACGATTGAGTGGGAATAAAGAGAAACTGACAGAATATGTTGAAACTCAGCACCATAACGGAGCGTAAGCGACGCTTATTGTTTGCGATTTTCGCTGTAGTAGACGTTGGTTTTATTGCTTACTGGCTTATCAGCCTATTCGATCTGGTGCCGGCTGAATATCTGTACAGCAACTATCAAGTACCAACGATTGTGGACTGGAACTGGTCTTTCCTCCCGCTTGATCTTTTAATCTCGGTTACCGGGCTAAGCAGCATTGCTTTGTTTCGGCGCGGTTATCAAGAATGGCAGTCCATAGCCCTGATTTCTCTCATTCTCACTATTGCGTCGGGGTTGCAAGCGATCTCGTTCTGGGCAATCCGCATGGAATTTGACGTCATTTGGTGGGGGTTCAATCTGTTTCTGATGGTTTATCCACTAGCTTTTGTCGCAAATTTGATTGGTAATAAGCCCCGTCAGCCCTAACTATAGCACTATAACTGGATGCTATAAGGAGCCTCATTATGTCTACAGCACCCAAGCCGTACGGCGTCGACGCCCGGCCTAAACGCCAAGCGACCGCCAAGAAAATAGCCTCGATGAAAGGCACTACGCCAATTGTTTGTCTGACAGCCTACATCACGCCGATGGCGGCGCGCTTGGATAGCTACTGCGACCTGCTTCTTGTGGGCGACAGTGTCGGCATGGTGCTTTACGGCATGGATTCCACGCTCGGAGTAGACCTAGATACCATGATTCGGCACGGTCGGGCAGTTTGCCGAGGAGCAAAACAGGCACTTGTCGTGATTGATATGCCTTTCGGTACCTATGAAGAATCGAAAGAACAGGCCTTTCGAAACGCAGCGAAAGCGCTCTCTGAAACGGGGGCAGGGGCTGTAAAACTTGAGGGTGGTGTCGAAATGGCTGAAACAGTTTCATTCCTATCTAAACGGGGCATACCTGTTTTAGGGCATGTCGGATTAATGCCGCAGTCGGTCCATGCGCACGGCGGATACGCCGCTCGAGGACGTGACGTAAATGAATGGGCACCGATTATTGCCGACGCACAGGCAATTGCCGCTGCTGGTGCGTTTGCCGTTGTAGTTGAAGGCGTGGCGGAGCCTTTGGCCCGAAAGATCACTGAAGAAGTGGCCTGTCCTATCATAGGAATAGGGGCTTCAAACGCCTGCGACGGACAAATATTGGTGACAGAAGACATGCTTGGTTTGTTCGCAATGAACCCCAAATTTGTTAAGCGTTTTGCGGAACTAGGGCAAGGAATTGAAGCCGCTATTTCCGATTATGCCGACGAGGTCAGGGACCGTAGTTTCCCAAGCGAAGAATATACCTACAAGATGAAAGGCTCGAACAGCTAAGGCTGTCGAAATTTCACCATAATTTCCTGTTGTCTTCTCGTTTGATTATGACGCTAGCATTGTCTATGGTAGCCCAAATTTTTGGCGATTCGTCAAAATGAAATGAAAATAACCGCAGCTTCGCTCGAATTTGAGGAAGCCGCACTGACGGAGAGTTTTGCGTGTCCGACAATAATCCAGACTTGGCCGCCCAGGAAGTTGATGATGACCTGCGCCGTGACCAAATGAATGCCCTWTGGAAAGCCTACGGAAAATACGTGATCGGCGGTGCTATCGGCATTGTCTTGGCTGTTGGCGGTACACAGCTGTATTCTCAACAAGTGAATTCAAATAGGGAAGCCAATTCCTCTATTTTTAGCGCCGCTGTTGAAAGCGCTTTGCCAGATGAGGCGTCTGCTAAGGAAATTTGGGAAGCCGCCGTATCAGAGCTTGAGGGTGGTTATGTAGCGCTGGCCGAACTTCGGTTGGCCTCAACACTGGCGGCAGCTGGTGAAGTCGTTAGTGCAATAGCGGCTTATGATAAAGTTGCTGCTAACAAAGACGGCGATGTGATCCTACAAGAATATGCTCAGTTAATGGCAGCGATGCTTGTCCTTGGCCAGAATGAAGATATTGATGCTGCTAAAGGTCGTTTTGAAGTAATAGCGATTGAAGGTCAGCCTTGGTATTTCAGCGCAACTGAACAAGTAGCCTATATAGATATGACACAGGGTAACTTCGACGTTGCCCTAAMCCAGTTTCGTCTATTGATCGACAATGGGAAAACGCCGCCAACAATTGTAGCGCGTGCTCGTCAGTTTAGAGATATGCTTGAAGGAAACRCACTGAAACAGTCGTTGGCTGAGAGCGCTGCCGAGACAAATAGTGGATCTGAAACGGGGGACGAAGATGCAAGCTAGTAAAATAGTACAGATAGGCAAAACAACAGTTCTCGGTGCTTCACTTTTCGCCGTTGCGGCATGTGGCGCGTTCAGCACGCGTGACAAAAGCGATAAATATAATGACGGAGGCCGTGAGCGTATAGCGGTTTTAAGTAGTACTCAGGGCCTCAATGCCGATGCATCCATTGCTAACACGCCTGTTTATCTGCCGAGACCCTACAGAAATAGCAATTGGTCCCAGTCAGGCGGAAATGCCAGCCATGTCGTTCAGCATTTAGAACTTGAAGCCCAGTTGACGCAGGCTTGGCGGCAAAAAATAGGCAAAGGCAACGCCAAGTACGAGCGTCTTGTTGAGGGTCCTGTCGCCGGAAACGGCATGGTTTTCGCTGTTGATATTAAAGGGGCTATTACTGCTGTAAACCTGAACACAGGCCGTGTGGTGTGGCGAAACGAGTTAAGATATACTGAGGAGCGCAGTAAAGTAGCGTTTGGCGGCGGTGCTGCCCTCTACGGTGACAAACTTTATGTAACTTCTGGCCATGGATTTCTTGTCGCATTAGATGCAGCCTCGGGTCGGGAGATATGGCGTTATTCGGGTGTTGTACCTTTTCGCGGGTCCCCGACTGCTGCTAAAACCAGAGTCTTTGCGGTGACACACGACAACCAAATGCTTGGCTTTGACGCTGCTACTGGCGAACTTCTGTGGGATCAGGTAGGCATTGCAGAAAACGCTGGCATGCTCGGCGCGGCTAGCCCAGCTTTTGATGGATCCACCTTGATTGCGGCGCTTTCTTCCGGCGAGTTGATAGCGATGCGCGGCACGAACGGCCGGATACTATGGCAAGATAGCCTCACAAGTACGCGGCGCTTAACGCCCTTGTCGACGTTGACTGATATTGACGGGAACCCAGTTATTGATGGCCGTAGGGTATATGCCATTAGCCATGCAGGCCGAACTGTAGCAATTGACATGCGTACAGGTGAACGGTCCTGGGAAGCTGATATTGCGGGTGTGAGCACTATTTGGGTCGCTGGCGAATTTGGGTATTTGACAACTATTGACGGGCAAGTTGCTTGCCTCTCTTTGACGGACGGACGGATAAGGTGGGTAACCCAGCTGCAACGGTTTCGTAATCAAGAACAGCGGGTAGGTCTTATTAAGTG
This sequence comes from Kordiimonadaceae bacterium, assembly GCA_016764715.1. Lineage (GTDB taxonomy): Bacteria > Pseudomonadota > Alphaproteobacteria > Sphingomonadales > Kordiimonadaceae > Kordiimonas. The sequence goes on from JAESRJ010000233.1 coordinate 9,274, forward strand.
GAACGGTCCGATCTTAGCTGGCGACAGATTACTGGTCACGAGCTCGCACGGTTACGCGCTTTCAATCTCCCCCTATACCGGTGACGTATTAAGCGGAATTGAATTACCAGACGGTGCTAGCACTAGTCCTATTGTTGTCGACGGTAAATTTATTGTACTTACGGACAAAGGTGAGCTAGTAGCTTACCAATAATCTAAACTAGGCGAAATCGAATGAGCTTTACCCTTGCAATCGTAGGGCGCCCAAACGTGGGCAAATCCACACTCTTCAACAGGTTGGTGGGCAAAAAAATTGCGCTTGTACCGACCATGGGGAACTACACTCCGGTCACATTAAGTTGATCGAAACCGCACGAAAACACGCG
>JAESRJ010000234.1 GCA_016764715.1 Kordiimonadaceae bacterium
AGCTGGGATAGTATCACAACGGCCAAAGATGCCGCGCATATGATGAAGGGGCTGACCGCTGTTCCGATCAAAGAGCTGGTAACAATTGCGGGTGCAACGCACGTTGCCCACCTAGAGCACGAGCGATTTCAGCTCTATAGCATTACAGCAGATTTTTTGAGATAACACCTAATAAGGTCGCGGAAAAAAAGGCCGTAATTCCTTCACAAAAAAGGCCTTAGAGTAGTCTCTAAGGCCTTTAAATTTCTTTCCAGCAAAACTCATCAGTCGACTGTTTCGCCCATGCGAATACTGCGTTCCCTGTCTTGATCGTATGCAAGTTTGGCGGCAAATTCAATCGCGCCAGCATAAGGCGCAGGAATATCTTTTTCGTCAAAGCCAAAGGAATGGCGCTGATTTTTGGCATGTATTTGCCAGCCTGTTGGTGTTTTGAAAAGCACCAAAGGCCCTTCAGCTGTGGTTACAACAACGTAAGGGTACTGCGATATTATCCGGGTGCGGCGTGCGTAACGCGGATAGACAAAACTACAGCTGTTGAAATCCTGAGGGCCCAAGAAACCGCCAATAACACAGTCTGTAAAGCTGGTATCAGAGACGGCTGAAGCCTGCATATCGGCGCACGTCAAATTACAGGAAATGAATTCACTCCCATCAATGTCGCACGCACGGAACAAAGCGCCGGCAAAGTCACATTCAAAGAATATTGTACCAGACAGCATTAACAAGTGGAACTGGGCTTCGCTGAAGTCGCAGTTCACAAAGATAGTATCCGACCAGTTGAGGATACTCTTCACCTTAAGAGCGCTGATGTTCTCTTGGGAAAATTGTTCCCCCATGACCAGCTTATGGGAGGGGAACATATTTGTTAACGTTTTTAGATCCATTCAAAACCCCGGGCACGCGTGCGCGCGTCACTAAAAATTACACCTCACCTGGCCCGATACATAATAGTGACCCGAGCTTTCCAAGCGGTAAAGCAATATCTAAAAGTTTAATAAATTCGTTTCTATTTGGGATTTTATAACACCACTCAGGCGTTAATTTACTGGTGGTAAAAACGTTCCATATGCAGCGATATGCGGTTCAAATTACTCAACCATTTTACGGGCTTAGCATCTTCTGACTAGCTCTATCTTCCCGGTTGTATTTCTGCCGAAAAAACCTCCCCAAGACGAAACGAAGAAGTAAAATTATTTGAAATTATAGAAAAATTTTTCGCCCATTAACTTAAAATTCGAGCGAATCGCAAATATAGAYGTCAAATTTTCATGAATTTTGGTCGAACTGCAAATATTGCTACGACAAATGCAAACAAAGCAGCAGCGGTCCACTTGGTGGAGCCGCTGCTGCTTTTACTATTCTAAACTTGTTTTGACTTTAACTATCAGCCACCAAACAACAGGGGGATTTTACTTCACATCTTGAAGGCCCCACTAGTCGTCCCGCTAGATCTTAATTTCGTCTTCATCAAGGCCAGTAACTTCGGCTGGCGTTAAACCAAACGCACTCACGACACCGTTGAAAAACTCAACTTCGAAAGGGCTGACTTTGCCGTCTACTTTTATGAGATGCGCCAAAGAGCGAACAATCATCTGCCGGTCGGTAACATCAATTTTGCTGCGCACATTGCTAAGATACTTGTTCAGTGTCGCCTCTTTATAAAGGTCAGAAATTGCAGCAACTCGAATATCTTTGCAGCTCACTTCTTTGTCCGCAACTTCCAGAAAAATTTTCTGTACAGTTTCAACTTCAAGAGCGCCGATGTTGCTATCAGCATTTGTAGCGCGCGACAACGTCATCAACAGCGCTTCATCGACCAGTCTCTTCTTTTGCTCTGGATCAGGCATTCTGTCGCCGCCTGTGAAAAACTTGGCAATATTGCTCAAAGTTTCGATACCCATTCGTACTCTCCTTAAATCCGTCTTTCCCCGCACTGRCAGATCATTTTGCCAAGCCGTATAAGACGCCCTATTCCCTTTGGACTAAATTCCATATCAAAATACGTGCCGGGTCAAGCCTTCAACGTCAAACCCTTACATTTAGTTTTCTATTTTTTACGGAAAGACCCCTTGCCACATCAGCAACTCGGCCTGTTTTGCCACTAAAACCCGCAGAAATCCAGCGATCATTGTACAAAAACCAAGCGGGCACTATAGTCTCGCTTTAAACGCCGGGTTTACTTGTTTTTTTCGCCTGAGCGGCAACAAGATACTGAATGTACATATGTAAACACCAAACGACGCAAAAATGACTCCGATTTGCCTAGTTTAGATTCTGTACTTGCCACTTTGTTCTCGGCCAGGCAATTGAACGGGCTAGAAAACAAGGAACCCCTCAATGGACATAAATGCATTTCATTTGGCTCTTCACGTGCCAGACTTAAAAATGGCAAAAGAGTATTACGGTAATACGCTCGGCTGTACGATCGGCAGGCAGACTGAACTTTGGGTCGACTTCGATTTTTTTGGCCATCAATTAACGCTACATTTGGGCGCGGCTCTGCCTTCTGGAGCGACAGGCACTGACGGAGAACGCTCGGTCCCAATGCCGCATTTTGGCGCTATTCTCAGCATCGACAATTGGCAAACGCTGGCAAATAGGCTGAAAGCCGCCGACGTAAGGTTTATCATTGAACCCACGGTTCGGTTCCGCGGGAAACCCGGCGAACAAAGCACCATGTTTTTCCGTGACCCATTTGGCTACGCTCTCGAATTTAAGGGCTTTGCACAGCAGAGCCAGATTTTCGAAACATAAATTGACCGTATAGAAGAGACAAAAGCTAGCCTTTGGATAGCTAAACGCAAGTGTAAATTGCCTATGGCCCTTTCTCCGCCTAGGTTGGGACTGTAGCAAGGCCTGACCGCCACAACCCTTGGGGATGAGCATGCGAAACTATCWAAATACTGTATTATTTGCTCTTGGCTTCTGCGTGCTAATTGACGCTGGCTCATCACTAGCCGATGACGGCACGCTTTCGAAAAATATCCGCATTGAAAGCAGCAAACTTGGATATGCGCTGCAATATAGGGTTTATGTGCCCGCTGGCATCAAAGACCTATCAAATTTGCCGACGCTCTATGTTACAGACGGCCAGTCCTATATAAGCAGTGGCCTGATGCCTAAGGTTCTCGATCGTCAGATCGCCAAAGAGAAAATTGAACCGATAATTGTGGTATTTGTCGACCCTCGGGATCCCGACAAGCTTCGTGTCAACCGCCGCAATCGTCAGTTTTTCTGTAACGCTGACTATGTAGATTTTTTCCGCCAAGAATTGGTGCCAACCATTTCCGCAAATTATCCGGTCAGCGGCAAGCGCAAAGACAGGGTCATTCTTGGCCTTTCTTTTGGAGGTCTGAACGCTGCCTGCTTCGGCATGCTAGCCGATGATGTTTTCGCAGGCGTTGCAATGCAGTCCCCGGCACTGCACCCAGTACCTGAAATTTATGCCGCATACGAAAAGAACCCCCACCGGGACATTAAAATTTATTTCAGTATCGGAACAAAAGATGACAACACAGCTGCCGGGCGGCGGCTGAGGCGCATTCTTAAGCGGGCCAAATACGAAATGCTTTATAAGGAAGTGCCCCACGGCCATAATTGGCAAAACTGGCGACCTCTTTTGCCCGGTGTTTTGAAGTATTTCTTTAAAAAATCTGACTAATTTCTTTCCCCTGGCGGCTTTTGCTCGCTTGAAATATTTGAATTCCAGACAAGGTTTCCTTTTTTGGTATCCATTGAAAGCCTTGTCCACTCTGCCATACGGGGCCAATTTTCCTCTGAAAAAGTAAATGTCAGGCCCGCTTCAGGCCCTGCTTTGCTCTGCAAATTTATCGTTAATTTTAGTGATATTTTGTTAAAGGTTCGCTGTTAACCTCTGGTTGTCGTTGAACGAACGAGAAGCCTAACGGGAGAAGCGGTTACATGAATGACTGGAAGGGCAAGTCTAGAATATGCGTATATGCAGGGTCTTTGGCCATTTTTGTTGCTTCGGCAGTGCATGCTCAAGTGACACCAAGCGAGCTTTCTAGGCTCAGCCTTGAAGATTTGCTCGGTGTAGAAATTGAAGATATCGTCGAAAAGAACCGTTGGTTTTTAGCATACGACTTGAAGTATCTGGATGTTGGGCAGTACCAGCAAGGCACTAATCGCCTGTCCTTTGACGACGTGCAATTCAACCCCGGCGAAACACGCACAGATAGCAATTACCCAATTGTACCCACCTTCATCAGACAAACCGTTCATGCCTTCTCCTTTGGCCGCGAGTTTTCCAGTGAATTTTCGGTTGGCGTAAACATTCCCTATGTAATGCAAAGCACACAACACATTAGCATTGTGCCAGAATTTGCTGAATTCACACTCAGAAGTGGCAGCGTCGGCGACATTAGTATWATAGGCCAATAYCACCTYRCRCGCRGYGCGRCMTCCCATACCACCGTCGGCTTTGGCATCAGTWTGCCAACGGGCTCRATTAACCAGACAGGTGACACACCCCGCGCCGGCRCAGGCACCCTTGAACGCCTGCCCTACACCATGCAAATCGGATCTGGCACCTACGATCTTCTGGCTAACTTGTCCTACGAACAAGATGCCGGGGAATGGGCGCTCGGCATTGAAGGCAGTACCACCATCAGAACTGGCCGCAACGCTAACGCCTACAGRCTTGGCAACAATTACGGTATCACCTTGACCGCGCGCTTTAAAGGGTGGTCCGCAGTTCGACCAGGCCTCAGCGTCAGCTTACGCACAACAGAGCGCATTCAAGGCCGCGATGAAAGTCTTGTTATACAAGGCTCTCCTTTTCCGTTTGGCGCCAGCATCACCGACCCTGATAATTTTGGCGGTGAGAAGGTAAAAATTGGCGGCAATGTCCGTGTGTGCCTCATAAAAGTATGTTCTCTCAGTTTAAACTTCAAAGGAGCCGTGCCGATTTACCAGAACTTAAACGGCATTCAACCGCGCGAACGTTTCAGCTTGTCGTCCGCCATTAATTACAGTTTCTAGGCRTTCTGCCACATGAATAAATATTGTCGGTATATGGGTATAGGAGCCGCATTCTTGGCGTGCACAGCCGCAACTACCGTCGATACAGCCGACCCAAAAACAACGCTGGAAGCCGCTATTAGCYTAAATTTGGCTCGCTTTTTTACCCGCGCACCGGAAACCTCAAACGGCACTGGAAACTTAGTATTCTGCGTGAAAGAAGGCAGCCCTATTGCTCGCGACCTAGCGGTGATGCAGGCAGGCCGCGCTGGCAGCATGCCGCTTACGCTCCGCAGTCCTGCAACCTATGATGCTTTTTTCACAGGGTGCGACATCGCTTTTATCCCCTCCTCTGACCAGCTTTCAGTTGCCCTTGGCGATCTATCGGCGGCCGGGGTGGTTACTATCAGCGACGCACCTGGTTTCCTAGCGGCGGGGGGCACCATCATGTTGGTGCAACGGGCCCAAAAAATTTCTTTTTCTGTCAATATGACATCGCTTAGGAAATCAGGGAAAGCCTTGTCTTCTCGTGTCCTAAAACTTGCGACGGAAGTGAGGTCATTCCCCTAATGCCTGCTTTCCTAAATGACTTGGATATCCGGTCTAAACTGACGCTGTTGATCACAGTGGTCTCAGCCGCTGTTATCTCCCTGATGTGCGTTGCTATCATTTTGTATGATCTATCCACTTTCCGCACAGACCTAACATCACAGCAGCAAAATCTGCTGAAAATTGTTAACAGCAATATCTCAGCCGCGATTGTCTTTGGGGATCAGGCCGCGATTGACGAGAACCTGGCGCTCTACCGGTATCAGCCTGATGTTCTTTCCGTTTCCGTAACGGATGCCTTAAAGCAGGAGATTGGCTCCTATAAAGCCCCAAGGCCTAACGCATCTGCTGTTATGCCAGATTTGCAAATTGCCGACATTTCCACGCTCGACATGCAAGGCGCGTTCTATCTTCAGGAAAGCATCATTCTCGACGGAGAGCTGATCGGCTATTCGCGGGCCCTTGTTAGCCTTGATGCACTCGACCGTAAAGTTTGGCTCTATATTCAGCTTGGTTTGGGCGCCGTCACCATAACTCTATTTTTTGCTTTTGCCATTGCCCGGCGTTTTGCCCGCGCCTTCTCGGAACCGATCGAAAACTTGGTTCGAACTGCTAAACAGGTCTCTCGATCCGCTGACTATAGCATACAAGTACAGCCCTCTTCCAACGATGAGGTCGGTGACCTGACCCGCTATTTCAACCGAATGCTGAATGAGATTAACCGGCGCGACAAAGGCCTGTTACAGCAAAAGCAAACACTGGAAGATCTGGTTGAGAAAAAAACGCAGGAGCTTCGAGCAGCATTAGAGAAATCAGAAACCGCGAGCCGCGCTAAATCTGAGTTTCTCGCCAATATGAGCCACGAATTACGTACTCCCCTGAATGCGGTTCTAGGTTTCTCAGAAGTCATGGCGCAAGAGCTTTACGGCCCCCATGCCGATAAAAAATACCACGAGTATGCAGGCCTAATTCACCAAAGTGGCTCGCACCTGCTTAATATTATCAATGATTTGCTAGACCTTGCTAAGGTTGAAGCCGGGCAAATGGATCTGGCAGTGGAACCCACAGATTTCGGGAAAATCATGACCGAAGTAGCCGATATGATGGGCGTTTGGGCAATCCGCAAAAACCAGCATTTGCGGCTGGATATGCCAGACGAACTCCGCACCGTTCACTGTGATAGCCGCATGATCAAACAGGTCTTTCTCAACCTATTGTCAAACGCTGTAAAATTCACTCCTGCGCAGGGCGATATTACTGTAACCGTCCGCGATGCGTCGCTAGATTTCATTGAAATTCAGGTGGCCGACACTGGCAAAGGCATGACCCCTGAGGAGCTTACAATCGCAATGCAGCCGTTTGGGCAGGCCCAGTCGGTGCTCTCCCGCTCGCATGAAGGCACGGGACTTGGCCTGCCACTAGTGGAACAGTTCTTAGAGCTGCACGACGCAGAGATGCACATAAAGTCAGCGCCCGGCATCGGCACTACCGTCACAGTGAAACTGCCTATTGGGCGAGCTGTTTAGCTGGGTCACGGTAGTTTTCGCAGCACTTTTCAGTAAACCAGCCCAGCCCATTAACTGAATATTTCTTTTCAAATGGTATTTTGCATCAACAAAAAAATCAATAAGCTGATGCCTACTATGGTCAAGAAATTCAACCCAAACTTTTTGCTATTCTGCCTTGGCTTGTTCGTGCCATTTATGCACCAAGCCCCTGCGGTTGCTGATACCCATGCGCCGGGCATAGCGAAACTGCAGTGTAAAGCCTGCCCAATTAAGGTCGGCTATATTGATGGTTGGCCTGCAATGTATACAGAGGACGGGCAAGCGAAAGGCCCCTGGATTGAAGGTATCCGTACAGCGCTTACACCTTTGGGCCGGCCATTGGAATTTATCGAATATCCAGTCAAGCGCCTTTATATACTTGTACAAAAAGGCGAAATACATATAGCGGTAACCGTCCCTATCYGGCCCCGCACTAGAAACCTTTACGTGCTCAGCAGCATGCCCGTAACCACCATAAAAATACGCCTTTTCGCCGCGGAGGCGAGCGCGTTTAACGGCTTCACCTCTATTTATAACCTTGAAAGTAAAAGCGTGCTTGTTTTGATGGGGCTTACGCTCAACGGGTTAGTCGTCAAACTCAAAACAGAACACCCCGCCATTAAAATGATGGAAACCACCACGCTGCGAAGCGGTTTTGCGATGCTGCGCGCCGGTCGAGCAGATTACCTCCTGCATATCCTCCCGCCTGTGGCAAACGACGCCGACAAAGCCTCCGCCCTATCAATGCTTCCGAACCGCATAATCAAAGAAGTCCCTCTTCACTATATAGTGCAGCGCAGCATGCCTGATTTTCAGATAATTTTTAATACGCTTGAGGCTAGAGCACTCAATTAAATTCAGGCGCTGAGAACTGCGGCATGGCGCTAGCGGATGTTTARCTTCACTTCTGAGAAACGCCCCTTATGGCCTCCAGATGAAACCATAGCGCCGATATTTATTGGGCAAGCTTTGTTGAAAAGAAACGCTCCTCCAGACCAGCTTCTGCAACAACAAGGACCCTATTTTTCTTTAGAATRCAACTTTWGNKAARGTNMTSMRMMWCKGCNKYTWCWGCKKTWSMACTTTGTAACTGCAGATACTGGGCTCGCTCCCCGAACTCTATCTGCCCCGATGCAAGCTAAATTTATTTGTTACTGACAAGCCATGATTGCGCCTCATTTAGCCCATATCTGACATACTAAGAGTTTAAAATATAACAAGGGGATAAATAATGGTTGTATTACGATATTGTATTTTTGCACTTTTGATTGCGATTGGTAGCGTTAGCGTTGAGGCGCAAGACAAAAAACAATTTTCAGGCGTTTATCTAGGGGTCGAAGGGGGTTTTCTTGACGTTGGTACTGATAATGGATTGGCTTACGGTGTCTTCTTGGGATACCGCTATCAAACTAACGGTAACCTCGTTCTAGGGACGGAATTTAGCGTTCTTGGCCAGAATGGATCTGGTGATAATCAGCCTGATGGCGACGGTGCCATCTTGTCGTGGCTTGGCACAGTAGGATTTGCAACCGGGGAGGAAAATAAAACCCTCTATACTATCGGTGCTGGTGCTATTAATGGTTTTGATATCGATAACAGTGGCGGCTTTTTCAATAGCAACGATGGCTTCGTTATCTTGGCCGGGTATGAGCGCGCGCTTGGCTCTGGTTTCGTTGTAAGACTCCGGGGGCAATATATTGATTTTGGCGAAGGTTTAAATGGCTACACTGCTACAGTTGGTCTGCTGTTCAATTTTTAAATTGGTCCTTACAGTATTCTGCGAAGCCGTTCGAATGCAGTTCGGCGACATGCTATTGTAGCATAATATATGCGAGGTCTTGGAAAACAGGCTTCAGCATGAAAAACAAAACCTTGCCGGAAGAACGGCAGGGTTTATCAATAGTCTTCGCTGCTTTTTTGAGTAGCTTTATGCCACTTAATAAGAAAATAAGCCTAGCAATCAAGCACCTTGCTAGGCCGTTCCCGCGAAGACTTAACAATGACCAAAAGCAAAAATGACGGCTGAAGATTGATGGCTTGTCCAGTACCCCGATATATAACAATCACTTATGAACACAAGCTTGACTCTTTGTTCTAAAAATGAGAACAAAGAGTGAACAAAAATAGCTCGAGTCACGCCCGTGTTTTCTTCAGATATTGCCATTACAAATAAGGATAATCACGCCCAACCGGCGGATGGAGAAAACACGCGCACGCCGTCTAAAAAGGCGCTGCTTAGCACGTTACAAAACCAAATCCGCACGATTGAGGCTGTGCCTGTCTCGCTCGCGGATATCCATACGCAAATTGGTACAAATACGCCACAAAACACACACACCGCGCCCGAACAGTCACCCCACCTTGCCGCCAGTTGTGATTGCGACAGGCCAAGGTTTGCGCGGTAGGCTTTCAGGAGGTGCGGGGTGGTGGTCATGCCGCCACCCTCAAATATTCGTAAATACCTTCACCCAATTCCTGCTGGGGCAGCTTGTGGCAGTTTGCTGCAAGGCGGTTCATCTGGG
>JAESRJ010000068.1 GCA_016764715.1 Kordiimonadaceae bacterium
AGCGGCCATAATAGGTCATGGCGTTGCCGTTGAATACTTTTGGATCTTGCGTTGCAAAGCCAGGGTCGTTGATCAGCATAACAACTGTTTTGCCGGTGACGTCTACGCCTTCATAGTCATTCCAGCCGCGCTCTGGCGCATTGATGCCGTAGCCAACAAAAACCAGCTCGCTGTCTTCAACGGCTGCGCTTTCCTGCAACTGGCGCGACCAGACAACCATGTCTTTACGGTAGGCAAATTCGAGATCAGATTTGCCGCCGGTGATCGACAAGGTTGGTGCGCCTAGTGTTTCGATGGAAACCAGCGGTACGGCTTGTGTGTAGCTATCACCGTTCGCGGGCTTAAGGCCGGCGTCCTTGAACACTTTTGTTAGATACTGAACTGTAAGTTCTTCGCCTTTGGTGCCCGGTGCCCGGCCCCCAAATTCGTCTGACGCCAGCGTTTTAATATGGGTGACCAGCGCTTCTGTTGTGATTTCATATTGCTTTACTGCGGCTGCAGTATCGGCTTTTGTTGTGCTGTCTGCTTCCCCGCAGGCAGCCAGCATCAAGCARGCGCTTGTTGCTACTAAGATATTTTTCATGGTGGTACCTCCCCAGTCCCAAAACAGCTGATGCTCAAAGGCATATGCCTATTGAAAACCAGCCTAGTTTTTAAATTGGAGCAAACCTGACCAAAAGGCACCTTGAAGTCAATGCTAGTGGGCTAGTGCTGCCCCATTATCAGGAGAAAGTGTTCTTGATGCCGTCCAGAATAAACTGAGCGGCGAGGGCGGCAAGTATCACACCGAGCAAACGTGTCAGAACAGCGTTCACCGTTGGGCCAAGAAATTCCATAATTTTACCGGCCGCTAAAAACACAATAAGCGAAATCACCATCACAAGGCCGAGCGCCGCAAGGATGCCGCCTTGGGCGGCAACATCGCCTTCATAATCCGCAACTAGCAGCATAATAGTAGCGATGGCTCCGGGGCCTGCTATTAGCGGAAGGCCCACGGGAAAGACGGAAATATCGTCAAAATGCTCGTCGAGCTTGGCGGCTGTGCTTTCTTTGCGCTCCATGCGTTTCTCAAAAACCATCTCAAGCGCAATAATAAACAGCATGATGCCGCCTGAGATGCGCAGCGCATCAAGGGATATACCAAGCGCGCCCAAAAAAGGCTCGCCCACAAGGGCAAAGAAAACCAAAATCGCAGTACCGACAATCGTGCCTTTGAGGGCCATTTTTCGCTTATGGCTGGCGGAGGTGCCTTGAGTGAGGCCCGCAAAAACAGGCGCAATACCTATTGGGTCAATGATGACAAAAAGCGCGACAAAAGCTGCAATGAAAGCCTCATACATGGCGATCGTTCCTTACAATAAACTGGATTGAAACCAGCTATGCATACTATGGGTAGCGCCCGCAAACTATTGTTATGCGGGCACGAACTTAGCCATCTGTCGGCGCGCTAAAAATCGATGCCCTGCTGGCGGTAGGTGGCGGTGACTGTATTTTGCAGTAAGCAGGCGATTGTCATTGGGCCGACACCGCCCGGAACAGGGGTTATGGCGCTGGCTTGTTCGGCGGCTGCGGCAAACTCAACATCGCCGACCAGCCTTGTTTTACCTTCACCGCGTTCAGGCGCATCGATGCGGTTGATGCCAACGTCGATCACCACAGCGCCTTTTTTGATCCAGTCGCCTTTGATCATYTCRGGCTKACCSACGGCRGCWATAACGATRTCTGCAGCRCGGACTTCRTCKGCYARGTTTTTMGTGCGGCTGTGGGCCATKGTRACSGTGCAATTTGCGTTCAGCAGCAACTGCGCAATAGGCTTGCCTACAAGGATTGAACGGCCAATAACAATGGCTTTCATGCCGCTCATATCACCGATGGTTTCTTCCAGCATCATCTTGCAGCCAAGCGGGGTGCAGGGCACCATGGCCCTGCCGCCAGTTGCGAGCAGCCCKGCATTAATCACATGCAAGCCGTCGACGTCTTTTTCGGGCGAAATTGCAGCAATAACAGCGGCTTCATTCAAATTCTTTGGTAGAGGGAGCTGTACGAGAATACCGTTCACGAGGGGGTCGGCGTTCAGTTCAGCCACTTTGGCGATCAAATGGCTCTGGCTGATGTCTGCCGGCAATTCGTGGTGGAAGCTGTTCATGCCAACTTCCTGAGTTAGCTTCACCTTGTTGCGCACATACACTTGGCTGGCGGGATCCTCGCCTACAATCACCACGGCTAAACCAGGCACGATGCCGTGTCTGTCTTTCAGGTCGGCAACATCGTTTAATACTTCGCGGCGCACGCGGGCAGCAAAGGCTTTACCGTCTATAATTTTATCAGAAGTATCAGCNNNAKTRGTGGTGGGCATGGCTGTCTCTCCGTCCAGCAAGATTTACGCGCCGGGTTTAAGCCAATAAACCCATTATGCGAAACTTATTTTTCAGCTGGCTTAGTATCTCATCTGGAGGGCCTTCAATCAAGATAGTCTTATGCTGATTTTGTCCGCCCTTTATAAGCTGTACCGAAGACTTAGGTATCCTTAGTTTTTTGGACAAGAGTTTGATAAGGGCAGCGTTGGCTTTACCTTTTTCGGGCACGGCTGTGACAGTGGCGCGCAGCTCCTTTTTGCCGTCCGCCGTCCGATCAACCCGGACAAAAGCATCCTTTGAAGCGTTCGGCGTTAGTTTGACTGATAGCGTGGCGCCGTCTCTGTGGAGCGCAAGCAAGGGTTCTAAAGAAATATCGGCAGGATAGTGGTGTTTAAAAAAATCTGGATAAATTTCACCAGAACAAAGAGGGCCAATATGGATAAATCGATGCCTCTTAGGCTAGGCAAAAACTTGCCGATCGCGTTTCGTACCGGCCGGGCGGCAGGTTCAATGACAGTGTAAAGAAAATGGGACACAGTTTGTACAAAGGGCTGTTGATTGTTGATAATACCGAAGGTCGTAAGCCAGCTTAGAACCACATGGATGATTAAAAACCAGATGTAAATATCAAGTACAGTATTGATCAGCCAGAAAATCGCAAACATGGTCGTCCTCTTTCTTGTCGGTAACGGCGTGCTTTTGCACGCTCCTTGCACATGATGTAGTGAGTTTTCCGCCTAAAATCAATCGGGCGGTAGAAATTGCCTCAAAAGCCGAGTCGTTTGGCTTAAATAGCGTTTTGAGGCGGCAGTAATTGCCTAATGGGGCACTTTTTGCCTGGTTAGGGTAATAGATAAAGTGGATACAGAGACTTAGCGGTATGGCGTTTTTAAGCACAGGAGCAAGTTTTAGTAGTTTGTTTGGCCCCTTGTCGGCCCGGCAGGACCAATTCCAGCCGCGGATTTTTGGTATTAGCGCTAATTTGCTCGGTGCTGCAGCCAACGCGGGTTTCGCTCGCTCTGCGGCGGCCAATCTGTCTGACGCCCAGCTTGCCAGGCTTGGCCCGGTGGACACAATAAATCTGAGATTTCCCACTAGTTTGCTGCCTGACCCGGACGAGTCGCTTAACCAGCGCGTGCGTGAAGTGCGGCAGCTGAGAAATTTCATTGATGCGAATGCCCGCGACCTAGACAAGCTGGCCCAGGATACCGATAGGCAGGCTACATTTGTCCTCTTTAAAGCCATCAATAATTTAAAGGTGCTGGCTGAATTTGCGGCGGACGATAAAACCTCTGCGTCTTCGCTGAGCAGATTAGATGAACAGTTCCAAAGTGGGCTGGATGAAGTGCGCGAATATCTTTCCGTGACGGAGCTCGATAAGCTTGACCTGTTTCTAGGCGATAAAGAATATAAAGTGGAAGCAACCACGCGCACGGGCAAGAATGCCAGTGAATTTAACTCGTCGCTTGTGGAGGATGATCCCGATGCGGCGATTACGGGTATTACGGGGACAGAAGTTTTCACCGTTTCCGTTACCAAAAGCGGCACGACAGACGACATTGAGGTCGATTTAAGCGGCCTGTCCGGCACGCTAAGCTTGAACAATATCAAAGATTATATCAATACCCAGATCGAGGCGCTGACGATTGATGATGGGTCGGGCACCCAAGTGCCAAAGCACTTAACGCGGTTTGACGTTCGGCGTGATGCTGACAGTGGTCGGTACGGTTTTCAAATCGAAGGGACGATCACTGAAGAGGTTAAGTTATCGGCTGCCGCTGCTGAAGCGACTTTATTTGTGGCGTCTTCTGTAGCGCAGCTGGATGACAGTTTTGCAATTCGGAGCAGGCTKWYRGAATTTAATAATTTGAGTGGCACCATCGTGCGCGATAATACAACATCTTTTGCGGGCGTAGATTATGCGGCTAGTGAAATTGCCGAGCGCGTTGACGCTGCAAATGTGGATGAGGATGACAGTGAGTTATCAGAAGCAGTTTCTGCATTGGTGACACAGTTCAGGGCGGACGCACTGGAAGATGTTATTCCTGACGCTGACGACGAAGAAGAAGACACAACCGAGAATAGCTTGTCTATTACCAATGTAGATGCCGAATTCCGGGTTAATGCGGATACCACATCCAGCCGCGTGGCCGTGGATAGTGAAGGCGGTATCTATGTAGTGGGAACTTCAACGGGCAGTTTTGAACACCAGTTAAACGCTGCTACTGGGCAGGACGTGTTTTTGTCTAAATTCGACAACGAAGGGAATGTAATTTTCTCTCGCTTGCTCGGTGTGTCCGGGGACGCAGAGGTTTTCGGCATCACTGTGGATAGCAACGATAATGTCATCATTGTCGGACAAACCGATAGTGAGCTTTCAACTAGCGACGTGATTGATACGACAGATGCTTTTGTTGTTAAATACAGCAAAAACGGCGATGAAGTTTTCCGCTACCAGCTCGATAAATTTGGTGAATCTGCTGCAGTTAGCGTGGCTGTTGACAGCAATGATGATATTTTCGTCGGCGGYTACACCAAGAGCGGCATCAGTGCTACTTCGGGCTTCTCCGGSGGGGAAGACGCCCTGATTTTGAAATTGTCTGGCTCAGCAGGGGCTTTGCTCGATTCGAATGTATTTGGTACCAGTTCAAATGAAGTAATCAAAGGTATCGCAGTCGATAGTAATGATAACCTGGTGGTGGCGGTGGAAGCCGTTGGTAATGCGGTGTTGTACCGCATCGACGGCAGTGATCTTTCCAATCAGACTGACAGCATCAACTTTGGTAATTTGGGCATTGGCGGCTCGATTGAAGGCATCGCAATTGATAATGCAAACGGGCAGGTTTATCTGTCCGGCGTTACAACGAACGCTAGCCTGGACGCTTCCGGCGCTGCGACAGTGAACGAAAGCAGCTTAGGCGGGCTCGAAGGATTTGTTAGCAGTGCAGCCCTKACAGGCAGCACAAGCCTGACTGCAGGRTTTACCACTTATGTTTCAACCGCAGGCACRGATAAAATAGCTGATGTTGTGGTGAATAACGGTGTTGTCTATGTGGCTGGAAACACAACATCGACACTTGCGGGTGAAAGTTCTTTCGGTACGACAGATTCTTTTGTAGCGCGCATCAATGGCTCCACCGGAGCGCTCGAAAATGTAGAGCAATACGGCGAAGGCCTTGCTGCGCAAACCACGGGTGGCTTAGCCTTTACAAACCAAGGCGATAGCGTTCTTGAACTTTTAGGATTGCCGACCGGTACCATCCAAATCGATGAAACCTTGGATATTCAAACGCAAACCACAGCAAAAGTAGGTGATTTCTTCACACTGCGCTTTGATGGTGGCCAACAGCGTAAAATAACACTTCAGGACGGCGATACACTAGACGACATAGCGCGTAAAATTCGTATTGCTGGATTCCGGAAGGTTGAGGTGGATGTTACATCTACTTCTGAAGGTGACAGGATTATTATCAGCGCACTGGATGACGGCGACAGCCTTGATCTGCTGCCCGGGACCGGCGGCCGTGATTTACTGGCGCGCCTTGGCATCCAAGCTGGTAAGTTGTTGCCTAAAAATGAAATTTTTAATCTAGGCAATGAYGACGATGAAGAAGCAAGGGACGGAACTGACCCTAATAACCTTGGCGGATCTTTTGCCCTTGGCATTGCAGGCGCACTGAATATCCGTGATAAAAACAACGCGAAATTTGTAGTAGGCCTACTTGAATCAGCTGCAACAAACACTCAGCGTGCTTTTCGTTCCCTAACGTTTAATCCGATTAGAGCACTGCTGCTTGCTGACCGGGCCCCTACTGGAACGGCGTCGCCAGCGACTTTGGCTCGTATCGCAAATTTGCAGGGCGGGTTGGCGCGGCTTCAAGCTGGTGCAGGCGCCTTTGGCGGCGGATTATTCGCGTAACAGCTAGTTGGCTTAGTCTTCTTATCTACGAACCCCAACCTCTGCGTGGCTGTAGGGGAGGTTTTATGTGAGGTGATGCCAACAGAAAAAGCATTTTTCCATAAAAAAACCCGCCGAAGCGGGTTTACCCTCAAGTGGTACGCGGGAACAGGTGCACGATTGGGGGTCGAGTAAATAAATACCCATCCCTGCACGCCGGCTCGAGAGATGCTTTTCTATATACAAGGGGCGTGCCATATTTTAAACAAATTAAATTGTCTATCTATTTCAATATGTTAATGACTTTTTTGATCTGGGCTTCTGAGTGGTAACTGCCRTTTGTCTCTATAAAAGACATTATGTATCTTATATAGAGACATATTTTTGCATATAGAGACATATGGGTCGCTGAACAGGCAGCATTTTGCGTCGCGGCGATTGCGCCTTTAGGAAAAGAGAGTATTATAACTGGCAATGCAAAYAAGCGCGCCRCCGTAAAAANAAAGYRCCCATTTGGTGTYAAAACGTAACCCTAGCTGATTGGAAGGATTTCCTGGGTGATGAGAAGTTTACTATTACTATGTTGGGTAGCGCTCGGCATGACACTTATAGGTTCAACTGTTTACGCACAGGATGAACCTCAAGACGATGAGCTACTAAAAGAAGGCCGCTTATCGCTGAAATTTGAGCCCTTCAGAATAGCAGTATTGAGGCGAGGCCGGGTTACCGGCACAGCTGATTTGCAAATTACGCTGCAGCTGCGCAACAATAACGAATATGAAGAACTAAAGGCCAAGCTGCCGCAACTTCGCTCGGATATGGTGTCAGCTTTGTCTTCCTTATCGCGGCGTAGGTGGCTAATAAGCCGGCCCATAGATCCCGATATAGTGAGCCGGTATTTAAAGCCGTATGTTGACCGCCGCGTCGGTGCCGGGCGTCTAGATATTTATGTTTTGAAGGCTCTTATCGACCCAGCCTAGGCCCGCATACCGMGAGAGCTGGCTTTGGCCAATTTGGCGCTGTTGATTTTAAGCAACACTTGTGTGCCGGCGCGCCGCATGGCCTGAAATTTTAACCAAATGGTTATCAATCCCCTATACCGTTTGCCAAAGGAAACGCTCCAAAAGGGCTAGAGTTCAATCTAGCAATTATATCAGCCGAACCGCCTAACGGCGCGTGTCTGCTGATGCAGGAGACATGTCCGATGAGTGTAATATCCCTGTTTGGTCCGTTTGATCGCCCTGAAACTCCCTATCAAAAATATAGAAGAACCGTTAGCCGTDTYGCTGTGTGYACTATTTTAGCRTCCCTTTCCCTAGGCGGCGCTTCAGCGCAAGATGCGAATAGTGATGACGATGACGACAGTGTGCTGTTCGAAGAAATTCTAGTAACAGCGACAAAAAAATCAACGGCGAAGGCGCTGCAAAGTGTGCCCGTTGCTGTAACAGCCTACGGTGAGCGACAATTGGATGCGCTCCATTTTCGCAGCATTAGTTCAATTTCGTACCGGGTCCCAAATGTCTCTCTTGATGAAATTGGAACATACGCCGGTATCGCAAAYTTCGCTATTCGCGGGTTAGGTATWAATAGTTCCATTCCGTCTATCGATCCCACGGTTGGTATCTTTATTGACGGSGTATATTTATCCCAAAAYGCTGGCGTGYTGTTTGATACGTTTGAYGTTGAACGGGTGGAAGTATTGCGCGGTCCMCAAGGCCTWCTGTTYGGCCGGAATGTRACYGGTGGGGCGGTGGTGCTGCATACYACRAGCCCAAGCTTCGAYGCAAAGTTYAAAGCYAAAGCMGGCTACGAAAGTGGYAATCACTTTACTGGCGCRGCCGTATATACWGGGCCGGTTTCCGATAATTTAGCCGTCAAACTTGGTGTATATTATGCTGATGATGGTGGTTGGTTTACCAACCTGTTTAACGGAAACGATTTTGGTAAATCAAATACTTTCATTATCCGCCCCGCGTTTACCTACCGCTTTTCGGAAATGGCAGAAATCACAGTTAAATACGAACACGGCGAGCGTGACGGGCAAGGCGCGATCGCACAGAATCGTGGTTTGTTCGAAGAAGGTACATTTGATCTAAATGTCGACGAAGAAGGGTTTAATGACTTCGAATGGGACATGGTGGTTGGTACTATCAAGATAGATGTAGATTGGGGCGATGGCGGAACCATCACCAATACAACAGGCTACCGCGAATCTGATTTGTTTTCGAAATCCGATATCGATGCTTCACCAAATTTCCGCTTCCACGCCACGGCCAGAATACGGGCAGATCAGTTTAGCAATGAACTGATATTTGCGGGTACGTTTGGTGGCAAATATGATGTTACTGCGGGCGTATTCTATTTTGATGGTACCGTAAGCAACTTTGGGCGCCGCGAGATATTTGCTGGTGCTGTTGATATTAACGGCGGCGGCACACAGGAAAGTTCAACAAAAGCAGCTTTTGCTCATTTGGATTATGCCTATAGTGAGAAACTAACCATTTCCCTTGGCGCTCGTTATACCTACGAAGAAAAAGCAGWGGTGGTTACTAATATTGCTGCCGGTGCCTGCATCGACGCAACATTTACCTGCCCTAATCCCAATTTTATYGATGATGAAGATTGGTCCAGCTTTACSCCMAARTTTGGCCTMCGCTATATGTATAGYGACTTGGTGCAAATWTATGGTTTCTATACCAARGGWTTYCGGTCGGGCGGATACAATCTCCGAAACACRTCSCCRACGGCGGCTCCTGGGCCATTCGATYTRGAGACSCARAAYAGYTTTGARTTCGGATTTAAAGGYGACAAYGAGGCCCGCACGCTGCGGCTMAATCTCGCGCTCTTCTATAATACKCTWGCAGAYCTRCARCGMGARGTYCTAACGCCCGACGAAGCRACRGGCGCWATTCAGATCGTAGCCAATACAGCAGATGCGAGGATTTTTGGGCTCGAAGCTGAGTTTCAGGCGCAGATCACTGACAGCATCGCTTTTACAAGCTTTTTGGGATTAATTGATGGCGCTTACACCGAAGTGCGCTTCGACATTAGCGGCGACGGTGTTGTTGACGATGCCGACCTAGCGCTTGCCTTACCAAGGCTAGCACCAATATCCTTTGGCTTTGGTCTCTATTTCGATCGTGAAATAGGGGAATGGGGCGATTTATCCGCGTCTGTAAATTATAGCTACCGAGACAGCTCAGTCTATAACGATTCTAATACTGGTATTTTCCCT
>JAESRJ010000069.1 GCA_016764715.1 Kordiimonadaceae bacterium
CGATTCTGGCTTGCTGTTAGAAGGCATCGCCGCGCTTGATGTCAGGTTCGTTGCCTGCGAAAGCGCSMTCCGCGARCACGCGATCGATRTTGAASARATCRTYYGCCGCCCGSCGRTYGAAATCAGCGGCCTTGCKGAYGTGATGGAAAAAGGCGCTGGCGGCGATTGGATGACTTTCTAGCGCTGGTATTGACCACCCCCCTAACCCCCGAATGCTTATCGGTCGCATAGGGTTTTCTTCTTAAATACAGCCTCATGCTTCTTATCCTCAGACTCTTTCGGCTTACTTTTATTAGCCACCCCAAAACTAGGGGCATCGTTCAGGGGTCTTGACTCTAGGATGTTACCAATGTACCAATATAACCGTCAATAATTGGAGAGCGTAATGAAAATTGAACGGGTCCAAACAGGCGTGCGTATGGAAAAGCGTTTGGTGAAGGTCATGAAAGCGACAGCAGAGTATCTGGATATGTCGCTGGGTGATTTGCTGGAGGGGGTAATGCTGCATGCATTTGACGGAAAAGGCTCTCCTTTTGGGGAAGAAACATTGGCAAAAATCGCGGCGCTAAAAAAGGTCTATGACTGCGATCTTGATGCCAGCCACAGCCACAAAATGACGGARGYCTGARRYATGACYGATGATGAKCTGCTGAAAGCGTTCRARGCAGGGTTGCTMGACMCGCACAGCTTCACGCACGAAACACATCTGCATGTTGGTTGGATTTATGTGTGCCGGTATCCGTTGGCGGAAGCCGTTGCAAAATTTAAAGACAGGCTGCAATCCTGGACCAGTACAACTGGCGCCGACGGTAAATACCACGAAACCATCACCTGGTTCTTCATGTTAATCATCAGTGAACGCCAGTCACGCTGTGCCGCCGCAACATTCGTTGCATTCCTCAACCTCAACGTAGATCTTATCAGCAAAGCCGACCCGATATTGATGCGTTATTATAGCCGTGAGGTACTGGCCAGCGACCATGCGCGCAAGCATTATGTGCTGCCAGATAAACTCATGGATACGGAGGTAGCTTAGCCGCGCTTGCGCTCCAGCTCGTACGTGCCCAGCAGGGTGACCCGTTTGGTGTGGAACTCCAGTTCTTCCATTGCGCGCACAACATTTTCCATGCCGTCGTGGCCGACAATATCGGCGTAAAACTCAGTCGCTGTGAAGCTCTCGCTTTCATAATAACTTTCAAGCTTGGTCATATTGACCATGTTGGTCGCAAAACCGCCAAGGGCCTTATAAAGCGCAGCCGGTACGTTTTTCACTTCAAAGGTRAAACTTGTCATCAGCTCGCCGGAAAGSGYYTCCARRGYGTTCGSTTCGCGGGAWAGAACGACRAAGCGYGTKGTATTGTTGCCTTCRTCTTCCAGGTTTTTGCGGATGATCTTGAGGCCGTATACGTCGGCGGCTAGTTCGCTAGCGATGGCAGCAATGCTTGTATCGCCAAGTTCGGCTATATGCTTGGCGCTGCCAGCCGTGTCGGCAAAGGGTTCGCGGTGCAAGCCCATGGCGCGCAGRTTGTGGCGGCATTGGCCGAGCGCTTGCACGTGGCTTGTTACGTCAGTTAGCGTTTCTTCAGTGGCGTCCTGTACTGCAAGCAGGCAGTGATGAATGGGCTCAAAATGCTCGCCAATGATAAACAGGCCACTGCCCGGCAGGAGGATATGAATATCCGCGACCCGGCCGGCCGTGGAGTTTTCAATCGGTATCATTGCCAAGCGGGCGTCGCCGTTTTGCACCGCCGCCAGCGCATCCTCAAAACTTTTGCACGGCAACACACTCATATCAGGGAACTTGGCATTGGCGGCCATATGCGAATAGGCGCCGAGCTCTCCCTGGAAAGCAATGGTAGTGTCTGACGAAASGTTGGGCTGTGTCACGGGTTAAGGTCCATTCGGTTGAAATAGCAAGCATTTGGTAGTTGCCCGGMGTCTTACACATATGACTTTTGACCATGCGCTCTTCCGGAGCGGAATTTGTGCCTCCGCGCGTGCCCTAAGTCAATGTGATGTGGTGCTAAAATGCCTCTGCGCGCACATGTCGCAGCAAAATGTGGCATTTTTTCCAATAAACTGGTCGAAAGTCGCAAATGACGGGTTGAAAACCAATGCTTAGGGGCGCTATTGTCGCGCCGAATTAACAAGCCTGTTTATTGTCGGGTGCGGTTGCCTCTCTTAACCATATGGAAGGCAGCGTATGATACAGGTTAGTTGCCGTGAGGGCMRTTGCCCCRCTTGAGGAGAAGATCCAGTGAATTCGTTTGAGTTTAACAAAGTTTTTGCAGCCGTTCTTGCTACGGGCCTGTTTATACTTGTGCTTACTATTTTTTCAGAAAGCTTCTTTCATCACGACGATCTGAAAAAGCCAGCCTTTGCGATTGAAGTCGCTGAGGTCGCTTCTACTGCTACAGTAGAAGAAGAGCTACCTTCTCTTGCTGTGATGCTTGCTGGCGCAGATCTAGCGCGCGGCGCACGTGAGTGGAACAAGTGTAAAGCCTGTCACACATCGGAAAAAGGCGGCGCTAACAAGCTTGGCCCTAACCTATTCGGGATTGTTGGCCGCAGTGTTGCTGCTGACGAAAGCTTTAAATATTCCAACGCCCTGTCAGGTCAGAATGTAAACTGGACTTTTGAGCTGCTTGACCAATGGATCGCTAGCCCTAAAAGCACATTCAACGGCACATCGATGGGTTTTGGCGGCATTCGCAAACCTGCCGCTCGGGCCAATCTGCTCGCGTACTTGCGCACATTATCGGATGCGCCGGTTAATTTGCCCGCTGTTGAAGTAATGGCTGAAAAAGCAGAAGAGATGGCAGCTGATACAATGGCTGATAAATCAGCCGAGACTGCAGCGCACTAAACGCAAAAAACTATTTCCGGAAAAGGCGGCGCTTGAAAGTGCCGCCTTTTTTGCATGTATGGCAAAGAAACTGTGCTTTTGGTTGAAGGTACCTGAGGTTAGGCCCTGCAATTTATAGGCGCTTGTATCCTAGAAAAGAGGGGATGTTTGAGGTCTTTTCAGGGTTTTCAGAAGGGTCGACGTTGACTTGTTCCTGAATTTCCGAAGCAATCCAACCGGCGACTTCGTCTACGGTGTTGATCGTAACGGCCATATTAGTGGCGTTTGCGTGCAGAATATGGATGCCGTCGATCATCCAGCCGACATGGCCGGGAAAAAACGCCAAGTCGCCGCGCATAGGCAGCTCGCCATCGTTTAGCATGCGGCCAAGGCTTTCAAATTGCGTATTGCTATCGCGGTGCACGCGGTGCCCACAGCTGGCCAGCGCCAGTTGGACGAGACCCGAGCAATCAATGCCCAGCTTGCTGCGCCCGCCCCACAGGTAAGGCGCACCGATCATGCTTTCTGCAACAGTTATGGGATCTGACGCAAAATTACCAATAACGGAGACATGTTTGTGAAATACCCAGCCGCCGGTTTCAAGCGGCATGAAGCTATTTTGCGCGCTACCTGTTACTTTAAGATATGACCCCATTGTCACGCTGCAAGTCGGTTTTGACCGCAGATCGGGTGCTGAATAAATATGGCTAAGCGGTGTGTTGACCCGGTGCGTTGGTTCATCAATGGTATTTGAAACAGCTGACTGGTCGAGCCAGCCTAAATACCCATCGATCACTGAAATAACCAAAAGCCAATTGCGCTTTTCTCCTAAAACCTGCAGCGGTTCGCCTTTCAGTACATAGGTTAGTGTTTCAGAATCGGGCTCTGGATCAAAACGGAGCGGTGCCATCGCTGCGACGACCTGGCCATCGATCAAGCTCGAATCGATGAGGCGTTCGTGATCTACAAGAATATTGCTAGGGTCATGAAGGATAGGGAGGCCAAAGGCAGCGGCGATGCTTGTTTTCATTCTTTGCGCCCCATTCCCTGGCTGGATACCATGGCAAAATTGGTCTTATTCGCCGTCGTGCGGAACAGCTCTATCTGCTTCCAGTATACGGTCCGATAGCTCGCTTAAATAAACCGCGCCTTTGACAGTGCGCTGAATAAGCACGCTGCGCTTATCGCTCTCATCCCGTTTGCGTTTAACCAGCCCCATTCTACCCATAGTGTCAAGGGAGCGCGTGATAACGGGCTTTGTTACGTTGAGTTCCGCCGAGAGACCGCGCACTGTGTGGGGAGGATCGGTCATGTAAACTGAAAGCAGAACGGACATCTGGCGCGAGGTCAGGTCAGGGTCTTGCGACCGCACGCTTTGTAGGTGAGCTTCACGCCACACCTTCAGCATTCTCGGATTGGTCTTTTCAGTCATAGAGACACTCCTGAAACCACAATAGGTACAGGGGTATCATTTTACAGTTAAGACAGTCCTAATGAAATTACGTTTCTATAACGACATAATTTCGGTAATGGCTTTTAAGCTTGCTCTAAGCCCTTGGGCTGCCGCGCCTTTTGGTCTGCCAGGTAGTGGGCGAGGTGCCCAGCCGAAAACATCAAAATGCGCCCAGGGTATATCTTTCCCCACAAACCGCTGCAGGTAAAGCGCGGCCGTAATAGCACCGCCAAGGGGGGCGTCGGAAATGTTATTCAAATCTGCGATTGGACTTGCAAGCGATTCGTCATACGGCGCCCAAAGCGGCATCCGCCACAAGGGGTCGTGCTGAGCGGTGCCTGCAGAATTTAAGCTGTTCCACAGAGCATCTTCRTTGGCGAAAGTGGCAGGTAAATCGGGCCCGAGGGCTGCGCGGGCCGCGCCAGTTAAGGTGGCAAAATCAAGTAGCAGATCAGGCTTTTCTTCGGAGGCGAGCGTGAGCGCGTCGCAGAGTACCAAGCGTCCTTCGGCGTCGGTATTGCCGATTTCCACAGAAAGTCCTTTGCGCGTGGCAATGATGTCGCCCGGCCGGTATGCATCTGCGGAGATAGCATTTTCTACAGCAGGGATCAGTACGCGAAGCTTAACCTTAAGGCCGTATCCCATGATCATGCGTGCTAAGCCCAGAACATGCGCTGCCCCGCCCATATCCTTCTTCATCAACCGCATGCCGCTGCTGGGTTTAATATCAAGCCCGCCCGTATCGAAACACACGCCTTTACCGACCAGGGTAAGTTTTGGGGCATCGGCGTCGCCCCAATTTAAGTCGATGAGGCGAGGATCCCTTCCTATACCWGCYGCACGGCCAACGGTGTGAATGGCGGGGAARTTTTCGTCCAGCAGATCTTCGCCTACGATGGTTGAGCATGTTCCGCCGTATGCTTCTGCCAAGGCTTCGGCTGCGTCTTGCAGGTCTGCAGGGCCCATATGTTCTGTCGGTGTGTTGATAAGGTCGCGCGTTAATTTTATACCTTCGATATCGTTTGTTACTGAGGCGATAGCGTCCTCGGAACTCAAAACCAGCGCCCGGGCACCGGTCGGCTTTTCAGAAAGATAGGTGTCGAACCTATATTGTTCCAGACACCAGCCAATTGCCCCGTTTTCGCTATGCTTATCTGACACGCCTTTAAGCAGGTATGTACCGCTTGGAATTTTAGCGGCGACGCTTGCTAGCCACCAAGGATCATTTTCCTGCGGCATGGCTTCGCCGACCCCCACCAAGATACGGTCGGTACGGCCTTCAGCATTGGGGAGCGCGCATAGTGTGCCTGCCTCGCCGCAAAAGTCATTTTCTTCGGCCCAGTTGCGCTCTGTTTCACTGAGGCCATCGCCAAAATTTTCGGTCGTGACGATTTCGAGGGGAACTGATTGGGCGCTGTTTGATGCAGGTACCAATAGCTTGCTTAGATCTGACAAAGTTCGTCCCCTGATTATGGCAATTGGATGGGCGGTTTGGTTTCGAAGTTATCCTTCTGGCGCGATAGTAACTTTGATGCCCGCCATGCTGTCGTCAACTTCGACCTGGCAGGATAGGCGGCTGCTGCCGGCTTGGTATGCTTCTGCATCTTCCAGCAGATACTGCTCGTCATCTTCCATTTCAGGCATTTTGGCGTAGCTGTCCTCATCTAGGAAAACATGACATGTGCAACAGCTGCAACACCCGCCGCAAATGGCTGCCAAATCATCAAAATCATTGTTACGTAAATTTTCCATAAGGGAAAGACCAACCTCGGCGTCGATTTCGCTTTTTTGGCCCGCAAGGTTAGTGACTGAAATTTTTACCATCGTTTATTCCGTATCATTCGTGTTTGTAAAGGTACTGAGAGAGATAGTCTCTTCGGCCAAACATCAAGGCTTGGCAAGCAAAAAGGACATTTGTATTAAAACAGCGACAAGGGCTATATATAGAGGCATATGGTTGCAGCCCRCCGATAGTGGGTTTTCAGAATGTAATTTGAATGAAGAAGCGAATAATTTTTCATGGCGGTTCGGCAAAAACTGGGTCGACTACCCTGCAAGCCTATTTATGGCAGAATAGGGAGCTGCTTGCTGAAAACGGTGTGTTTTATTGTCCGCGCTTTATGCGGGCGAAAAATGTTGATGCACTGAATGAGGCTATTAGAAATATTCGAACAACAAAGCGGCCTGACCGGGCAGTCGCTATGGGGCGAAAACGGCTGGAAGAACTGTTCGAGATGGATGGTCACCATACGGTAATTGTTTCGAACGAATCGGCTCTAGGTGAACCATTTGTCGAGGGTAAGTCAGGTTTTTTCCCAGACGCAGGGCTAACGCTCAAATATCTTGCGCAGATGTTTGCTGGCTATGACGTGACCGCAATTTTCTTTGTGCGCAACCAAGCGACCTTGCTTCCCTCATTTTACGGCCAGCGAATTCGGCAGGGCGCGTCTGATACACTGCAAGAGTTTACTGAAAGATCGGTTAGTGGTGGGCTTTCATGGCAGGCTCTCGTTCAGGATTTGCGGACTGTTTTCTCAAGCACCGCAGTTCATACTTTTGAAGATTTCGCTCAAAACCCTGCCATTTATACTGCTCAGATTTTCGATCCACTGCTTCGTATCGAAGGGATTGATTACTCTCGCACCATCCGGAAGAACAGAGCACCAAAATCGAGGGCAATCGCGTCGATGCGGGCAGTGAACCGCCACCTTGATAAGAAAAAATTCAAATCAGAGTATGAAAAATCACGTTTTAGGAAAAAAATTCGAGGCACGCTCTTCGGCGCAATAGAGCTGGTGATGGGCGGGGAAAAACCGACTTTGACAGATGAGAGAACGGAGGAACTAGCGACTTTATACAGTGAAGATTTGGCWGTATTGTTTAAAGTCTAATCGGCCATCAGCGTATCAATCATCGGGCACTCAGTCGAGCGGTTGTCGGCGCAGCTATCGGCCAGTTCTGAAAGCGTTTTCTGCATTTTCTTAAGGTCCGAAATTTTACTTTTGATGCTGCGAATGTGGCCTTCTGCAAAAACCTGTATGTCGCCGCAGGTGTTTTGGCCGTCAGACATTGAGAGCAGTTGGCGTGTCTCGGTGATCGAAAAGCCCAGTTCTTTTGACCGCCTGATAAAGCGAAGCCGCTTTAAATCTGTGGCGCAATATTGGCGATATCTTGCGGCGTTGCGAATGGGTTCGGGCATCAGGCCGTTGCGCTCGTAAAAGMGCACTGTCTCCAGATTTACGCCAGCACGTYTGGCTAATTGRCTGCGGACCATATCCCGCTKTTCAATATTCATWAWWTAGTCCTTGYCTCTGTATATAGTACAGACYTTATCATAGKTCCTATGGATGATTCTAATCAATACACAAATACAGGCAGCACGCGGATGCTTGCGGGTTTCAGTGGCCTTAGCGCTGGCGCGGCTTTTATCGGCGCTTCCTGTTGTGTGTTGCCGCTTATACTTTTCAATATTGGCGTTGGCAGTGCGGCCATCGCGCAGTTGGCTTTCTTTGCCGAGTACCGCGATTATTTTTTGCTGGCAGGGGCYTTGTTGGTTGCGGTTAGCTTATTTGCGGCTTTTCGCGGCGGTAGACGACCCAGYAAGAAAATGATTTTYGTTTTTGGCGGCACGCTYGTGYTGCTRMTGGTGGCWTAYCTGATGCCCTTCTTTGAGCGTGACCTGCTGCGCYTSCTTAACCTGCGGTAAACTGGAGATACNACTGTGCAATTACAGTCGACCCTTACGTGCCCTGAATGTGGYCAYRMWGARRWGGAAACRATGGCSACTGACAGCTGCCAGTATTTCTATGAYTGCAAGGGCTGCAACGCGCTTCTTAAGCCCTTGAAGGGCGACTGCTGCGTCTACTGTTCKTACGGCACAGTGCCCTGYCCGCCTATCCAGGAGGACCGGGCTTGCTGTGATCCTTCAAAAACAGAAGAGGCTTAAATGGCAACAACTGATTTGAAGCTTGAGGAGGAAGGCAGCTTGCAGCGGCCGGGCCCTGTGGGCCGTCTTGTTCGCGTCGCCTTTGGCCTTTTGTGCCTCTATTATGTAAACGGGCTGTGGATCCAAGGGGCGTTGATTACTGTGGCGGCTACGATTAAGCCCATCGTTTGGAACGGTATCCTGCCGGGGCTTTTTTTGGTGAGCTATGTCATCAATATTGGCTATTCCCGGGCCTGGAAAAAATGGCCTGCTGCGGCTAGTGTGTTGCTTTTAAGTGGTGCAGCTCTTTACGGGTATGTCTTTGAAGGAACGCTGGAARGCTTAGCTTTTGCGCACACGATTTTTGYGTGGGAGCTTTATATATTCCTGCATTTGGGATTGGCATTTTTGCTTGCAGGCTTGCTAGCAACACCGGGCTGCGAAATGCGRTCTTTTCACCATCTTTATTCCAAGGTCACGGGCCGGGCAACAAAAGAGCATATCTGTCCCGTTGGCCCGCTGACGGCCATTGACAAGTGGGAAGCCGCCCGGCGCACCAGCGCTTAGCTTCACAAGATTAATAAATTGGCGATGCCATAACGCCGCCTTCGACAGGCAGGTTAATGCCAGTGATGTGGCGTGCGGCAGGGGACGCTAGAAACAAGCACGCATCCGCAATATCGCTGGCTTCGCCCATTCGTTTAAGCGGGGCTTGGCTTTCCCAGCGTTCCACACCTTCTGGCCATGCGTCCCGAATACCGTCTCGGTTGATCAAGCCCGGCGAAACCGCATTTACGCGGATACCAGATTTTGCATATTCCTGTGCCGCAGACTGCGTGAACATAATCACGGCGGCCTTCGAACTGTTGTAATGCGCGTGGGCAGGGCCCGGGTTCATGCCTGCGATCGATGCAATGTTGATAATGGCCCCGCCGTTTTTCATCTGCGCTGCTGCTTGCTGTGTACACAGAAAAACCGTGTCGGTGTTAACTGCCATCATGGCGCGCCATTCGTTCAACGTCATGTCTTTAACGGTCGCGTTGGGGAAAATGCCAGCGTTATTGATGGCTACGTCAAGCGAACCAAAATGTGCGGTAACGCCTTGCATCAGCGCGGCAACGCTATCCGCATCGGTTAACTCTGCGTAAAAAGAAATGGCTTTGCTGCCGTTTTTGACGAGTTTGTCCACCAAAGCGTCGGCGCCTTCTTTGTCACTGCGGTAATGCACAGCAACGTTTGCACC
>JAESRJ010000235.1 GCA_016764715.1 Kordiimonadaceae bacterium
TGTTTGCACTCTTTGCAGGGTTATCGGTATTAGTTTCGTGCATTGGCTTATACGGCTTAGCTTCTTTTAGTGTTGCGCGTCGCACCAAAGAAATTGGCATGCGGAAAGTGTTGGGCGCAACGACAAGTGCCGTTACTCGCCGCATATTGTGGGATTTTGCCAAGCCGGTAATGGTGGCCAATCTAATCGCCTGGCCTGTTGCCGGGCTTTTGATGAGGGATTGGTTAACAGGGTTCAATTACGCTATTGATCTCAGCCCAATACCGTTTTTAGCCGCTGCTTTGATGGCGCTGTTGGTGGCTGGTATTACCGTGGGTGGTCATGCTCTGCGTGTCGCTGCTGCCAACCCAATTTATGCGCTTAGAAGTGAGTAGATTAGGTAGAGACTGAAAACTGCTGATTGCCTGGCGCAAGCGCGGCAATCAGCTACCCACCCCGGGCGGTGGGCTCACTCCAAAACTTTGCACTAGCACTCCAGCAACTAAATTCCAGCCGTCTACTAAAACGAAGAATATCAGTTTAAACGGCATTGCTATCATCACTGGTGGCAACATCATCATCCCCATGGACATCAATATAGAGGCTACGACCATATCGATGACGATGAACGGAATATAGAGTAGGAATCCAATCTCAAAGGCCCGTCTGATTTCGCTAATCATAAAGGCAGGAACTAGTGTGGTCATAGGCACCGTCGCAGGGTCAGTGGTGTTTATATCTTCCCCTGACAGATCAACAAATAAGGCAAGGTCTTTTTCTCTGACTTGCGTCAGCATAAAATTTCGCATGGGGATAGAAGCACGCTCAAAAGCCTCTACTTCCGTGATTTCCTCATTCATCAGAGGTTGAATGCCTGTG
Source organism: Kordiimonadaceae bacterium (assembly GCA_016764715.1). Classification (GTDB taxonomy): domain Bacteria; phylum Pseudomonadota; class Alphaproteobacteria; order Sphingomonadales; family Kordiimonadaceae; genus Kordiimonas. The sequence goes on from JAESRJ010000235.1 coordinate 859, forward strand.
TCCCACACCTCGGTTAGGGTAGGGGCCATAATGTAGCCGGTCAGAAACAATGCCAAAGACACAATAACCATGTTGGGAGGGCTCTGCTGTGTTCCCATGGCGCTTCTCAGGAGTGAGAAAACGATTACCAGCCGAGTGAAACTGGTCATCATAACAAGAATACTCGGCGCTAGGCTGAGCACCGTAAGCAGCAAGATCATCTGTACAACGCGGCCCGTAAGCGAGCCTTCGTCACCTAGATTGATGTTTAAGCTGGGCTCGCTTTGGCCAAGGGCACTGTTAGAGAATGCAAAGGCCGCAATAATAAAGAGCGGAAGCAGAAAGAAAAAGCTCTTTAGAATCAGGCTTCGGTGCATTCGAAGCGATGATATCAGGGTTTTGGTCATGCTTAGGATTTACTCTTTATTTTCGCTGTTGTTGCCAGGCACCTGGCTGGCTTGATCTACAAAGTCTTTAAACGCCTCAGTGTCGCCGCCGTGGCTACCTATCACTTTAATACCATTTGGATTGGTCCCTAGCAAAAACTGTTTGCCCTTCCAAGAAACAACAACCAGCCGGTTACGGCCATCAATGGTTTTACTTTCGATGAATTCCAGATCTTTTTCTTTGCCTTTTATCTTGGGTGTTCCCGGCACTAAGCCTGATTTCTTGATGCCCCACATCATTAAAGCGAAAATACCCAGCGTTACCATAAGCACAAAAAATGTATAAAATATCTCAGTTACCATTCTTAGGCGTTCCTTAATCGTCGTCCGTTTTGGTTGTTATTTCTGTATCGGACTGGCTGTTAACAGCATTAGCGGCAGTGGTATCTGTCTGGTTATCCCGCATCCTGTTGTTTTCTGCATAAACGCGTTCTAGAATCAGTGACACAGCATGCAGGGCTTCAAGCGGTACGGGGCTTTCCACTTCAAATGCATCAAGAAGCTCAGTTAAGTCTTTGTCCTGGCGAACTTTTACGCCTTTTGCGAAGGCAATATCAAGGATTTTTTCTGCCAGTGCGCCTTCACCCTTGGCCGTCACTCTTGGTATTGAAGCAGCACCGTCACGTTTGATGGCGACGGCTTTTGTGGGATCACCAGTTTTGTTCGAAGTCGCTTTATGTGTTGTATCTGGGTCGGTCATTTGACTATTGAGCTTGATGGCGCGCAAAATTGCAAGAACTACAAACACGCGAGCAAAATCAACAACTTGTGTTTGTAACTTGTTAACACATGGTGTGCCATGCTATTGTATTAAGGAATATTGTGTAAACAGTGATGAAAGTTGATGGCGGAAAATGGACGTAGACTCGATCCCCATTTTTGCGGCGCTAAAAAAAAGAATGCAATGGTTGAATCAAAACCAAGCAGTTCTCAGTGAAAACGTCGCAAATGCTGATACTCCCAATTATACARCTAAAGAACTGTCTCGTCAGGACTTTTCGGGGCTGGTTACCACATTGAACAGTGGCAAGAGCAGCAGTTCCATTGGTGCTCGGTCTACTGCCGGTGCTAGCGGCGCAGGCACCGGGCGCTCTAGCACGTCTTTAGCGTCTGTTGGCGAAAAACGAGGCGGTGAAAAGACGCTGAGCGGCAACTCTGTGCTGCTCGAAGAAGAAATGCTGAAACTAGCGAACAACCAGATGGAATACGGAATGGTTGTGAACTTGTATAAGAAGAATATAGGGCTGTTAAAAATGGCTCTGGGTAGAGGGGCGAACGGCTAGAAAGCCGACGCTTTTGCATTGAGTAACGCTAGGAGCCAGTGATGGACCTACAAAAAGCAATGATGGCATCTGCGGCTGGCCTTAGAGCACAGTCCGTTCGGATGCGGGTGATCTCTGAAAATATTGCCAACCAGAACTCACTGGCGACTGAGCCGGGTGCGGATCCGTACCGGCGGAAAATTGTTACGTTCCAAAGCGAGCTTGACCGTGCTTCTGGGGTTGAACTTGTCGAGGCCAGCGGCGTTGTCTTTGACGAAAAAGAATTTGGCAAAAAATATGACCCAGGAAACCCCGCGGCGGATGCTTCCGGCTATATCAAAACATCAAACGTAAATGGTTTGATTGAGCTGATGGACATGAAGCAGGCGCAGCGTACGTACCAATCAAACCTAAGCGCGCTTGAAACCAGCCGCCGCATGGCAACCATGACCCTTGAGCTGTTGCGGTAGGAGTAGAATAGATGAATATCAAACAACTTGATGCGTCCAACGCCTATGCACGTGCAGCCCAAGATTTGCAGCAGGGGTTAACAGGCCGGGACGGCGACGACGGTGTGAAAGGCCAATCAGCTTTCTCCGCACTTGTGAGTGATGCGCTTAGCGATGTAGCAGTAGCCACACAGAATACTGAAGTGACGGCGGCAAAAGCGCTGGTGGGACAAGCTGACATGATTGAGGTGGCAACTGCCGTTCAAAATGCCGAAATGGTCGTTCAAACAGTTGTGAAAGTGCGCGACAAAGTGATAGCTGCGTACAATGATATTTTGAAGATGCCGATTTAACGCGCTATAGTTTTCTCCAGACCGAATAACACTTAGGGAGACCGTGTTGGATAGCATCACTGTCATGGACGTAGCGCGCGATGCACTCGTAACACTGATCTTTACCGTTGGGCCTATCCTCGGCATTGCGTTAGGCGTGGGTTTGGCAATTGCTTTTGTTCAGTCCCTCACTCAAATTCAGGAAATGACACTAACCTTTGTCCCTAAAATCATCGCGATCTTTGCGGCCTTGCTGTTGTTGCTGCCTTACATGGGGCGCAGCATCGGTGATCTAATGGCCCGAATTGCTGAGCGTATTGCGAGCGGCTAAGCGATGTTTGGCGAAATTCTTCCTAACGAAGCTTTTGGCTTCATTCTTGTAACCATTAGATTGTCTGCACTGGTGATGTTAGTGCCTGTGTTCAGTGAGAGCAGCATTCCTACGCGTATACGCGTTGGCTTTGCGCTAGCGGTCAGTTTTATAGTTTACTCGACGATTAAAACTCAGTTGCCACCAATTCCGGCTAGCGTTTTTGACCTAACAAATCTAATGGTGCACGAATTGATTATTGGCTCGATGCTTGGCCTTTCGATTAGAGTTTTAATGTCTGCTATACACACCGCTGGTACAGTCATAGCGTTTCAAACAGGTTTGGCTGCAGCACGTGCGTTTGACCCTTCGCAAGGACAGCAGAGCGTTGTTGTCGCCGCCTTCCTGAACTTAGTTGCTATTACTCTCATTTTGACGACCGACCTTCACCATTTAATGTTGCAGGGCATGGCTTTTAGTTTTGAGAAATTCCCGATTGGCGAACAAATACCGATGGCGGATTTCGCGACAATGGTGACCCAGCACGTATCCGGTGCCTTTTTCCTTGGTTTTCAGATGGCCTCACCCTTCATTGTTTACGGAATGATCTTTAATCTCGGCTTAGGTCTTGTGGCGCGGATGGTTCCTGGATTTCAGGTGTTTTTTGTCGGTATGCCCATCAATATTTTCCTCGGTTTTGCAATGATGTCAATTGTGCTCGGATCGCTGATGACGTTATTCCTCGGCAAATTTGAAGCCCTACTTTTGAATATGATAGGCTAGGGCATGGCAGATGAAGACCAGAGCCAAAAAACTGAGGAACCTACCGCCAAAAAACTGCGCGAAGCAGAAGAGAAAGGCGACTTTGCTACCAGTCAGGAACTCAAAACCCTGGTGATGATGATTGCGACAACAGGCGCGCTGGCAGCATACGGTGATTTTATTGCTAACGGCATGGTATTTAGGCTGCAGGCATTTATGTCTCGCGCCCACCAGATCAACACCGACGAAATTAACATTCTTGATACAATTCAAGGCCTTCTTGGCGAGATATTCCTCCTGCTAATGTTGCCGTTTGGCATATTCATTGTCGCCGCAATCATTGCAAACCGAACGCAGCACCCCTTTACGCTTACAGCTGAGAAGATGAAACCCAAGCTTAGCAATATGTCACCGCTCAAAGGTGCGAAGAAAATCTTTGGGTCGCGTATGCCGGTGGAGTTTGGCAAGACGGTTGGAAAATTGACGTCCGTTGGTGCGGTAATTTTCCTTATTATTTATCCCGAACGAGCGCGGCTTGATACAATGATGTTCCTCGGGCCACTTGATGTGCTGGCTATTGTCCACGCTTTGGCGATCAAACTTATGATCGGCGTTCTTATTGTGATGATTATCATCGCAGCTGCAGATTACTCTTACCAAACGTACCAGCACGCGCAAAAACTTAAGATGACCAAGCAAGAGGTCAAAGACGAACATAAGCAATCTGACGGTGATCCAAAGATCAAAGCCCGATTGAGGCAAATTCGGATGGAACGGCATAACCAACGRATGATGGCCAACGTACCCAAAGCTGATGTGATAATCACCAACCCGACGCACTATGCCGTTGCGCTGCAGTATGAACACGAAACGATGGAAGTGCCGSTCCTTATTGCCAAAGGAATTGATGAAGTAGCGTTGCGGATAAGGGAACGGGCTGAGGAATATAACATCCCGATCCTTGAGAACCCACCCCTTGCCCGTGCCCTTCATGCCAGCGTTGAAATTGATCAGGAAATTCCACCAGACCACTATAAGGCGGTAGCGGAAGTGATTAGTTATATCCTGAAACTGAAGCGGGCAGGGCTCAAGCCCAAGTAACCTCTGGCCGTCAGATCAATTCGGGTAGGGTGGCACACTACGATTACAGGCAAACCAGACCACTTAAAACGCTTATGAAGCTTGCATGGAACCCTTCGGGGCAGCTATGATATTTTTGGATCATAAGCTTAGGGGATGTCATGGAAAGTCGGTTGCCGCAACCTCTCAAGGAGGCCATGCTCGACAATGAAGTTCGGTCGGGCATAAAACTCTTGGCGCTCGCTCTGTCAGGCCTTGTTGGCGCTGGCGGTGTCGCTTTAACTGTTTTCCTACTTGTCGGCACTGACGCTGCTATTGCAGTTGGCAGCGGCATCCTGGTCATCACTGCTTTTACGATTTTCCGTGCCCTGCAAAAACTGGATCAACCAAGAAACCTTAAAGAATCGATTGATAAAGAGCTGCTGCATGCTCTTGTGGCTATGGATCGGCGCGCCATCTTAATTTCCGATTTTAACGGCGTAACCCTAACAGCCAACTATGGGTTTGAACGTTTATCGAAGCCCTTTCTTGGTAACATCAAGGAGCTGGCGGTTCGTGATAGAGATCATTCCATTTTATCCAAACTCATTCGCGACGTAACACAGTTAGGCGCAGGCAAAGATTACCTTTCTGCAGAAAATGATAGCGACGATAGACTTTCAATTAATGGCCGCCGTATCGGCAAATATATTTTGTGGCAGGCCCACCGGGAAGACGATGCGTCGCGGCTGGACCGCGAGAAAAGTATATTTGGGCAGTGGATGGCGCCTATTTTCGAAAAACTTGATTGCGGCGTTGTCTTGGAAGACAAAGACGGACGGCCACATTTTGCCAATGAGACGCTGTGCAACTGGCTTGAACTGAGCGCTGATGAAGAATTACCAAGTAAACTTATACTAAGAGCAGGCGAGAGCCAGCTGTTGGTGGGAAACCGGCGCAGGATAGATGTCGATATCATTGATGTACCGCTTGCAACGCGCGAAAACGACCGCGAAGTTGGCCGTTATCGTATTATTCGTCGGCTGGATCAATTGCATGGCCGATTGGTGCCTGACGAACGAGAGTTCCTGATCGACCCAATTTTCGACGCAGCGCCCATTGCAGTTGCWGTTGTTGACCGGGACGGTGTCGTCCGKGAATTCAATCAGCCGCTCAAACTACATCCGGCGGGTAAGAATATCAAACCGGGCGATACCATTTTAAGCCTCGTTAAAACCGAAGACCGTGCTGACCTTAAACAGTTCATTCGTTTTGCTCATGACGGGCGGCCAGCTTCGGTCCCGCTAGATATTGTCTTTAACACCCAGCCTGAGCGTGTCGGTCAAATTTACTCTTCTTCGATATCCAAAGGGCAGGAACACTGCGCCATTTTGTATTTGATGGATACGACGCAAGAGAAGAGCTTGGAACGACAGTTTGTTCAGGCCCAGAAAATGCAGGCTGTCGGCCAGCTGGCGGGCGGAATCGCGCATGATTTCAATAACTTGCTAACCGCAATAATTGGCTTCTGTGACCTGCTGCTTGTTCGCCATGATGCAGGAGACCAGTCGTTCTCTGACATTATTCAGATCAAGCAAAATGCAAACCGTGCCGCTAACCTAGTTCGGCAATTGTTGGCGTTTTCTCGGCAGCAAACCCTTAGGCCTAAAATTCTGATGCTGACAGATGTGCTTGCGGAACTTGCCAATTTGGTACGCAGGCTCATTGGTGAGAATATTGACCTTAAAATGATCCAYGGTAGAGATTTGTTGCCAGTGAAAGTTGACCAAGGCCAGCTAGAACAGGTGTTGATCAATCTAGCTGTAAACGCACGCGATGCGATGAATAACGGCGGCAGGCTTGAGATTAAGACCAGCATGATTGGAGCTGATCACCCGCTTGTGGAACGGTATGATGTGATTGTACCGGACGATTACGTGTTGGTTGAAGTGAGTGATACTGGTTGCGGAATCCCTAAAGACAACCTCAATAAGATATTTGAGCCGTTCTTTACGACCAAAGAAGTAGGGCAGGGCACAGGCCTTGGCTTAGCGACAGTGTACGGTATCGTTAAACAAACTGGTGGCTTTGTTTTTGTYGAGTCCGAAGTTGGTAAAGGCACGACGTTCCTATTATTCCTGAAAGCGCACGGGCATGTCGCTGGGGAAGTTATAGACCAAAAGCCACCTGTAGAAGCGCCGGTGAGGGATCTTACAGGGAAAGGCACAATACTTGTGGTCGAAGACGAGGATCCTGTTCGGCTGTTTGCTTGCAGAGCCCTTAGTAACAAAGGGTATCACGTTCTTGAGGCGTCCTCTGGAGAAGCAGGGCTTGAGATATTATTGAGTGGCCGCGATAAAGTTGACCTTCTGATCTCCGATGTGATTATGCCGTCGATGGACGGGCCTACATTGGTGAAGGAAGCTCGTAAGGAACTCCCTGATTTGCCTGTCATATTTGTTTCAGGGTACGCCGAGGATGTATTCCGTAAGAACCTTGAGACGGAGGAGTTCCAGTTTCTACCGAAGCCATTCACGCTTAATGAGCTTGCAGAACATGTGAAAGCTATCTTGGGTTAGGTACCAAAAGTTTCCTTTTGATGGGGCGCTAGAACACCTAAAAGAACAAAGGGTGAATAAARYWCTTGGYAGATGAGAACAAAGATGGTACGAAACATTTCATTGCAAGGGTAATTAGCCTGTGAAATAAGGAGGGCCAAAATATGTCAATGCCGGAATTACAGTTGGTAAAGGGAAAATCCATGGACAAAAATAAGGCGCTCGAAGCAGCACTTAGTCAGATTGATCGCGCTTTTGGTAAAGGCTCAGTCATGCGACTTGGGCAGAAGGGGATAGTGGAGACTGAAGTTGTCTCAACGGGTTCCCTGGGGCTGGATATTGCCCTTGGCATCGGTGGTTTGCCGAAAGGGCGGGTCGTTGAGATTTACGGGCCTGAAAGTAGCGGAAAAACTACTCTGGCTTTRCACGCTGTTGCAGAGTGTCAGAAGGCTGGCGGAATTGCGGCGTTTATTGATGCAGAACATGCTCTTGATCCTATATATGCTCAGAAACTCGGTGTCGATGTCAACGAGCTGCTGATCAGCCAGCCTGACACAGGTGAACAAGCGCTAGAAATTACGGATACACTAGTGCGGTCTGGAGCGATCGACATTTTGGTTATCGACAGTGTGGCGGCTTTGACGCCGCGGGCTGAACTGGAAGGCGAGATGGGCGATACCCATGTGGGTCTACAAGCGCGTTTGATGAGCCAAGCTCTACGTAAACTAACCGGCTCAATCAGTAAATCCAATACGATCGTGATTTTTATCAATCAGATTCGTATGAAAATCGGCGTGATGTACGGTAGYCCAGAAGTGACAACAGGCGGTAATGCGCTTAAATTCTACGCATCGGTTCGCCTTGATATTCGCCGCATCGGYGCGATTAAAGATAAGGATGAGATTGTCGGCAATGCGACGCGGGTGAAGGTTGTCAAAAATAAACTAGCACCTCCTTTCAAGCAGGTCGAGTTTGATATTATGTACGGTGAAGGCGTATCCAAAACTGGGGAAATACTCGATTTTGGAGTCAAAGCGGGTGTCGTTGAGAAGTCGGGCTCTTGGTACAGCTATTCCAGTCAGCGTATTGGGCAAGGCCGGGAAAACGCGAAACGCTTTTTGTTGGAGCATTCTGATATTTCTGATGAAATTGAAGCCACCATTCGTCAGAACGCCGGTTTAATGAATGAAAAAATGTTAACCGAACCCAATAAAGTCAACGACAATGAATAGCTGGYGGTACTGCTTTTAAGACGACGAATATTGAGAGACAAGGTTGATCCCGCGGATTGACCGAGTGGCCGAGTGCCCCGACCACAAGTGTAGGTGTGGTTGAGTTTTGAGTAATATGTGTGGGGTCGAGGGAGAAGTATCCATTGCTGCAGATAAAATTGGCAAATTGATGGTGATCGCTTTGGTTACATTTGTAGTAACCGTTA
>JAESRJ010000070.1 GCA_016764715.1 Kordiimonadaceae bacterium
CGGCGCAAAATTTACGTGCGCGCCAACGTCCGAGTATGCGTTCAGGCGTTTGATCGTATCGTCCATATCTTTAACGCCGCGCAGGAAATTCTCAGCGCGTGCTGTCAATTGGAAAGGCATATCGAGCGCCGCCACAGCTTCCGAGGCCGCCTGGATGCGCTCAAGCGCCTCGCCAAAATCGTAAAGACGCTTCTCAACCCGGTCAAAATCTTCAATCGAACAGCCAGCAACGCCGGTTTCAGCCAACAGCTTTACGTTAGCAGCCACGCCCTCGGCTGTATCAGCAAAGCCATTTTCGAAATCCACGTTAATGGGCACACTAGTGTTGGCTGCCAGACTGCGGCAATGRGCCAGCTTTTCGTCCARCGTAACCTCACCGTCCTTGCGGCCAAGGGCCATCGCCAAGCCGCCGCTCGTCGTCGCCAGTGCCTTGAAACCGAGACCTTCCAGAATTTTAGCCGACCCAACATCCCACGGGTTKGCAATTACRAAAGCRCCTTCATCAGYGTGAAGAGCTTCGAAGCGTTTACATTTTTCTAATTGGCTGGCGGCGATTTGGTCGGTCATTAGTATTCCTTAAACTAGGTATATATGGGTAGGTATATTTAGAATAGATATATTAAGTATACCYTTTTTAAAACCCCTTACGTACTGGGCTTCCTATCTTTTCAATGAGTATGCTTAAGCGTACCAACGGACCAAGTCTGGCCAGAAACGGTCCTGATATTGAATTAGCGCTGGCTGTAGAGAGGGCAAGCCAACTACTGACACGCCCCAGACACAGCAAGCAGTCATGCTAGCTAGCTGACGATTTTTTCTTTGCGCGGAAGGCAGCCGCCTTCGCCCTGTTACCGCAGACTGACATCGTGCACCAACGACGAGTATGGTTTTTGCTAATATCATTGAACCACATGGTGCATGTCGGGCCTTCACAGTTTTTAACCCGCTCAAACCCGGCTTCGCAGATCAGTTTTGCCATCACGTCCGCCAGTGGCAGAAGCAAGTCATCGACACCGCGCCAGCGCTGCACTGCACCAAGGGACGGCATGATAGGATCGCCCGCTGCCTTAACCTCATCTGGAATAAGGATTTGGGTATAGCGTGCCCCGCCCGCAAGTATCTGGTTGATCTTGCTAAGCCCATCTTGTGCGGCAACGGGTAATACTCCCCCGCCATAGCTTGATACATACGTACGGAACCATTCACGCAGAGCGCGCGCTTCTTCCGTGACGGCATCTAACTCTGCACTCGAAGTTTGATCCCTATAAAAAGTCGCGGCGTGGCCGGGAATCAGCCCTGCGGTTTCCAGCCAATTGACGAAATCAACGCCGTTTTCAAGCCATTCGATATCTTTTCCCCATGGGGAAGCTATCGAGTTCAAAAAATCGAGCGCCGCATCGTCAGCGATAAAAAACGGCTCTGGCCGGGCATCTACAGTCATTTCAACTCTCCAAACGRGGCCAAGAAGTGGGCCTGAATTCAACTAAAACATCATAACCTTTAAAATAGCACTTGAAAAGTTACTTTATCATAGCTAACTCTTAAAACATAATATTAACAGTTACTAATTCAACAAAGGGAAACAAACAATGTCTAAAATCATCCTCATCACCGGCTCATCCACTGGCTTTGGTCGTCAAACTGCTGAAATTCTCGTAAAGGAAGGCAACACGGTTTATGCCTCCATGCGTGACCCTGCAGGCAGAAACCGCGAGAACGCCGACGCCCTGCGTGCACTGGGTGCCAAAGTTGTTGAACTTGACGTGACCGACAATGCCTCAACCGATGGAGCTGTCGCAGCAATTATAGAGGCTGAAGGCCGCTTGGACGTGCTTGTAAATAACGCGGGCAGTGCTTCAGTTGGAGTTTCTGAGGCCTTCACCCCTGAGCAAGCATCTGCCCTTTTTGACGTTAATGTCTTTGGCCTTCAGCGTGTCACCCGCGCCGTTCTGCCAACTTTCCGCGCCCAAAATGATGGTTTGATCATCAACATTGGCTCAATCCTCGGGCGCGTTACCTTCCCGTTCTTTGGCTTGTACGGCGCTAGCAAGTTTGCTGTTGAAGCCCTTACTGACAGCTACCGGCTTGAGCTTTCTCAGCTCGGCGTAGATGTTGCCCTTATCCAGCCCAGCGCATACCCAACTGATATGTACGCCAATGTTACCCAGCCAGAAGATACGGCGCGCAGCGATGCCTACGGCGAAACAGGTAAAATCCCGGAAGCGATGTTCGGTAGCTTCATGGAAATGTTTGCAGCAGACGACGCGCCAAAACCGTTCGACGTGGCTGTCGCAATTGCAAAACTGGTGAACACAGCAAAAGGCCAGCGCGCTGCGCGTACTGTTGTTGGCAATTCGTTCGGCGCAGATACGCTCAATGATGCAGCAGCGCCAGTTCAGGCTGGCGTTGTGGAAGCATTAGGCCTTGGCCACCTAGCCACACTGAAAGCGGCGTAACAGCGCCCACCTCAAAACCAACGGACTGCATTTCGGTTTCCAGAAAGCTCCTGAAATGCAGTCCGTCACCCCTGCAACAAGCATCGCTTCAAGGTACACATATGCCCCTAATCCAAGTCAAAACATTCAAAGACGAACTCACCTCGGAGCAATCTGAACTTCTGATCCAAAAAATCACTGACGCGGTAACGAGCGTAACCAGCGAGAAATTACGGGATGTAACATGGGTCATCCTCGAAGAAGTGAAAGACGGCCACTGGGGTGTTGGCGGCAAAGCACTTACCCTTGATCATGTGAAAGCAATGATTACCGCCGATTAATAGAGGCTCACTGAGATGGGCCTCCACTGGCCGGCTGAGAATCCATTTAAAAAGYGYCCCTATTTTAAATATAACTCTGGAAGCGCYYGYCAAAWATCGCCATAAGTRWTCRGCGCGGGAGGRCGCTTCTGGAAAGCGTTWYATASAGGCCYCAWYAAGGCWTCAGCCCTAAACTTTAGCTTACATTCCCGCGCGTTGTAAAARGCGTTACTAAGGCCGTCAGGCTTGTAGGGAATATACGAATGAAAACTCAGGTTTTACTGAGAAAAATACACCACTGGGGRGCGATTRTTATCGCAGTTCCGCTCGCGATTATGATCGGSGCRGGCATYTTGYTGATGCTCAAAAAAGAAWTCGACTGGATCCAGCCRCCAAGYCAAAAAGGTGTTGAKCACACAGGCATTCCGAGCCGCACAATGGCTGAGCTGTTCGAAGCCGCCAAAGCCGTGCCCGAAGCAGGCATCACGAACTGGGCTGATCTTGACCGCGTTGATGTAAAAGCCGGTAAAGGCATCATCAAATTTATGTCGGCGTCCAATTGGGAAGTACAGGTGGATACGGAAACCGCAGAAGTGCTGCWGGTTGCCTTCCGCCGTTCAGATATTATTGAGAAAATTCATGACGGCAGTTATTTTGCTGAATGGGCCAAACTAGGGCTATTCTTGCCAGCAGGGATTTTACTATTCATATTGTGGATGACAGGCATCTATATGTTTTTCTATCCAATATACAAAAGACGCAAACGCACCAAAACTAAKCGTGCAAGCTAAGCGCTCAGCACGTTACGACAAACGATGAAAARCGATGAAATTTTAAGGACGATACAAACACAGGTACCACTTTAGAAACATTTTAACTTGGGAATAATGGGGAGGGGCTTCATGACATACTCATTCATCAAAGCAGCCATGATCGTAGCAGTTGGGCTGACCGCTACATCCGGCGTTGAACAAGCAAGCGCAAAACCCGCTGAYAAACGCCAGTTTGAAGCRATGAAATACCGCAAYATYGGGCCCTACAGGGGCGGCCGAGCAACCGCAATTGCGGGCGTACCGGGCGATCCAACCACCTATTACATGGGTGCCACTGGMGGCTTGTGGCGCACGACAGACGCAGGTACGAACTGGGAACCCATCGCGGACAAATTCCTCAAAACCGCTWGTGTCGGCGCTATTGCCGTGGCACCGAGCGACCCAAACGTTATTGTTGTCGGTATGGGCGAAAGCCCGTTTCGCGGCGTAGCCTCCAGCCACGGWGACGGGGTTTACATCTCYACTGATGGCGKCACRACGTTYAARAACRTKGGYCTYWCGGAAACMCGSCAAATATCYGCCGTGCATATCGACCCGAACGACCCCAMTATAATTTATGTSGCMGCACAGGGCAGCTCRTGGGCRCCCAACMAAGAACGYGGTGTTTTYAARACCACCGAYGGCGGCAAAACCTGGAAAAAYACGCTKTTCGTAAGCGATGTYAGTGGTGCYGTTGATCTGTCACTTGACCCCAACAATCCGCGCATACTGTACGCGGCGATGTGGGACCATGAGCGCGAGCCYTGGGAAATCCGCTCAGGCGGCGAAGGCAGCGGCATTTGGAAATCGCTCGACGGCGGTGACACATGGAAGAAAATGAGCAAAGGCCTGCCCAAAGAAATGGGCAAGATCGGCGTTGTTGCAGCACCCGCTAAATCTGGCCGTGTTTGGGCAATTGTAGAAGCCAAGAAAAAAGGCGGCGTCTACCGCTCGGACGATTACGGCGAAACATGGACCCACACCACCGGCAACCGCAACCTCCATGCACGGTCATGGTACTATATGCACATCTTTGCCGACCCAAAGAATGCTGACGTGGTTTACGTTCAAAACTCGGCTTTCTATAAGTCTATTGACGGCGGCAAGAARTTYTCCACCCGCATCACTGGCACCCACGGTGATTTCCATGATTTCTGGATAAATCCGGACAACCCGAACACTGTTGCTGTGGCCAATGACGGCGGCGCTGCCATCAGTTTTAACGGCGGCAAAACATGGACAACCCAACATAACCAAATGACCGGGCAGTTTTACCGGGTGAATGTAGATAATGATTTTTTCTACCGCGTGTATGCAGGCCAGCAGGACAATTCCACAGTTGCCATTCGCGGCATTGGCCCTGACGGCGGCATCGGGCTAGAGGATTACAGCGCCATTGGCGGTGGTGAAAGCGCGCACGTTAGTTTCGACCCGAACAATCCGCGCTATGTTTACGCCGGGTCGTACCTAGGCTCGATCACTGAATATGACCGCGAGACCAAATCTTCGCGCAATATCTCGGCCTATCCAGAAGTTAAGTTCGGCGTTGCACCGAAAGAGCGAAAATACCGCTTTAACTGGAACGCGCCCGTGCTGGTATCGGTTCATGATACTACGGTAATTTACCATGCAGGCAACGTATTGTTCCGGTCCCGCAACAGAGGCAACAACTGGGATGTTATCAGCCCAGACCTAACCAAAGCGGATCCTAAAACATTGGATATTGGCGGAAGACCGATCACCAACGAAGTGTCTGAGAATTATGCAACGATATTTGCGCTTTCWGAAAGCCCRCGYGACCCGAACATTTTGTGGACAGGCAGCGACGACGGCYTGGTGAATATAACCACAGACGGCGGTGCAAATTGGAAAGACGTAACGCCGAAGAAAACCGGCAAAGGGCTGGTGAACTCAATCGAGCTGTCCCCGCACACCGCAGGCACCGCCTACATCGTTTTCACACGCTATAAATATAACGACCACACACCGCTGATATACAAAACCACCAACAACGGCAAAAGCTGGAAGAACATCGCCAAGGGCCTTCCTGATGACGCGTTTGTCCGTGTCGTGCGGGAAGACCCGGCCCGCAAAGGCCTACTTTATGCCGGCACCGAGCTAGGCATGTTTGTATCCTTCAATGATGGCGGTGATTGGCAGCCGCTCAAGCTGAATATGCCGGTCGTGCCTATCACAGATATCAAAGTGCATGATGATGATATCGTGCTTTCTACACAAGGCCGCGCCTTCTGGGTGCTGGATGATATCGCACCGATCCGCAACGCAAGTGTGAAGCTTGCGGACAAAGCAGTGCTGTATAAGCCAGCGGACGCATATGACTTGCAGCTTTCAGGCCGRGCGAACTCACGCCARGCCCCTAACCCAACAAGCGGTGCTGTAATTTATTACACSCTRCCKGAYGGSTTTGATCACAAAGAAACCGTGATCAAGWTGGAGATACTAAGTGCAGACGACATAGTCCTGCGCACGATGAAATCCAGCAAGAAAAAGGAAGGCAAAGGCGGCGGACGCGGCGCCAAATATAAGCTCCCGGCCAAAGAAGGCCTCAACAAAGCCGTGTGGAACCTCAGTGAGGAACCACGCAAAGGCGTTAAGGGCGTATATTCGATCGCATGGGGTAGTCGCGGCACCTACGGTGGCCCAACGGTATTGCCAGGCGTTTATAAAGTACGGCTGACAGTTGGTGAGGAAACATCCGAGCAAACGGTTACCGTGAAGTATGACCCACGCCACGACGTGACCGAGGCCCAGTGGGCTGAGAAACGCGGCATGATCCACGACATGGATACGATCTTCACCGAGCTCAATAAATCGGTGATCGCTTTCCGTAGTGCGCGCTTACACCTCAAAGGGCGGCTAAAAGGCATCAAGGATAAAGACCTGAAAAAGCAGGGCAAGGAAATCATCAAAGCCATGAAGACATGGGAAGATGCAGCCTTTGCCAGCGACAGGGCCTTCTTCCAAGATGTGCTCAACTGGCCTGACAAACTGGTGGCAGACCTTACCTTCTTGATGGGCGCAATCGACGGCCAAATCCCGCCAATGACACAAGGCACCAAGGATCGCTATACAGACCTGAAAGCCAAATGGGATGAAGCCATCGCCAGCCGCGACAAGCTACTGGGTGAAGACATCGCTGCCTTTAACACAGCCTACCGCGAAAAAGGCCCGGACGTGCTTGATGTCTCCGGCATCAACGACACAGACGATGCCGCAGACGAAAGCGCTGACGCTGACGAAAGCGCCGCCGCCGACACAAGCGATTAAACTATTTGATAGGCCGCAGACACTCTTGGTGTTTGCGGCCTATCCTCTTTTCAAACATTTTGAATTCACCCTACGGGAGGCATAAACATGCAAAATATTTTCCGCGCAGCTTTAATTGGCGCGATGCTCTCAGCGCCCATCGCTATCATGATCGGCAGCGAGCAAGTGGCCGCGCAAAGCAAGAAAAAAGACGCTAAGCCCGTCAATGTATTCGCCAACATGAAACCGCGCCTTATTGGCCCTGCTTATCCGTCAGGCCGTATTTCAGATTTTGCCTTCCACCCAGTGAAAGACAATATTTACTATGTGGCGACGGCATCAGGCGGTGTGTTCAAGACAGTCAATAACGGCACCACATGGACACCGATTTTCGACAAAGAAGCCTCCTACGCCACCGGTGTTATCGAAATGGACCCGAACGACGTCAACACCCTGTGGGTGGGCACAGGCGAGAACAACGCTCAGCGCTCGGTCGCCAACGGTGACGGCGTCTACAAATCCGTCGATGGCGGCAAATCGTGGGAAAACGTTGGCCTCAAGGATAGCGGCCATATCAGCCAAATATGGATCAATCCAGCCGACAGTGACCATGTGCTCGTAGCATCCCAAGGCCCACTTTGGTCACCGGGCGGTGATCGCGGCCTCTATAAAACCACAGACGGCGGCAAGACGTGGGAGCTGATCCTAGAGATTGACGAGCACACAGGCATCAATGAATTCGCGGTTGRTCCTGCAGACACCGACCGCATTGTCGCCAGCAGCTACCAGCGCAGGCGCCATACCTGGACGCTCATTAACGGTGGGCCCGGCAGTGGTATTCACCGCACCGTGGACGGCGGCAAGAGCTGGAAAAAAGTTAAATCCGGCATGCCCAGCGGTGACCTTGGCCGCATTGGCATTGCGCAAGCACCCAGCCAGCCAAACCTACTGTATGCAATCATCGAAGCCGACGAAAAAGGTCGCGGTGTCTATGCGTCTAGCGATTTCGGCGTAACATGGGAAAAGCGTTCATCGCGCCGTTCCTCCAGCCCGCAGTATTACAACGAGCTGTTTGTTGATCCAAGCAATCCAGACCGCATCTATTCCACTGACACGTTCACCAGCGTATCGCACGACGGCGGGCGCACGTGGRAMCGGCTCGATTTTAAAGCCAARCATGTGGATGACCACGCKGCYTGGATYGACCCAAAAGAMAGCGAYCATATTTTCATYGGCGGTGAYGGCGGTGTGTATGARAGCTTTGATATGGGCAARAGCTGGCGGCATATGAACAACCTGCCGATCACTCAGTTTTACCGCATATCACCTGATAACGCGCTGCCCTTTTATAACGTTTGCGGTGGCACACAGGATAAYAAYTCSYTGTGTGCGCCKTCKCGYACCAGTGTKAACCACGGCATTACCAACAGTGATTGGCATATCATTCTTGGCGGTGACGGCTATAAGGCTGTGTCCGACCCCACTGACCCCAACATCGTTTACACGCAGTACCAGTACGGTGGCCTTGCCCGCTATGACCGCCGGTCGCAGGARCGGGTGTATATCACCCCGCAACCAGCAAGCGGCGAAGATRCTTACAAGTGGAACTGGAACACGCCGATCATCATCAGCCCGCACAAATCAACGCGGCTCTATTACGCGGCTGARAAACTGTTCGTCTCGGAGGATCGCGGYAACAATTGGCGTGTTATCAGCCCKGAYCTCACCCGCCAGYTTGACCGTAACAAGCTGAAAGTTATGGGCCGGGTCTGGAGCGAAGCAGCWATTGCYAAAAAYGAYAGCACSTCGATTTTCGGCAGCATMATCGGCCTYAGYGAAAGCCCGCTCAAAGAAGGCCTTCTCTTCGTGGGCACCGATGACGGCCTGATCCAAGTGAGCGAAAACGGCGGCGAAAGCTGGCGCAARGTRAGCAARTTYAAAGGCGTGCCTGAAATGTCGCTGGTYGAGGATGTGATYGCYTCAGTRCACGACGAAAATRTTGTTTACGCRGTKATGGATAACCACAAACAGGGCGATTACCGGCCTTATGTGCTGAAATCCACCGACAAGGGCAAGAAATGGAAGCTGATCAGCGGTAACCTGCCAAAGCGCGGCTCAGTGCACACCATTGCGGAAGACCATAAAGACCCGAACTTGTTGTTCGCAGGCACAGAATACGGCCTGTTTTTCACACAAGACGGCGGTAAGAACTGGCACCAGATCAAATCTGGCTTCCCAACCATTGCTGTCCGCGACCTTGAAATTCAACGCCGCGAAAATGACCTTGTGATCGCCACCTTTGGGCGCGGCATCTATATCCTTGACGACTATTCGCCGATGCGGTCTTTGTCTGCTGATGTCCAGAAAGCAGGCATGACCTTGTTCGAGGTCAAAGACCCGTGGCAATATATTGAAGGCGACCTTTGGGGCGGCACGCCGAGCGGCTCGATGGGCGACGGTTTCTGGCGTGCAGATAACCCTATGTACGGAGCTGTCTTCACA
>JAESRJ010000236.1 GCA_016764715.1 Kordiimonadaceae bacterium
AGACATACCTGCCTTAAACACGTCGCCTTCTTTAAACATGTTCATCAAAACCATATAACCGCCGTAAGACCAACCCCACATGCCGATGTTGTCACCGTCGATATAGTCGAGTGTTTTCAGATACTCAGTACCCGAAACCTGGTCTGTTACTTCAACCGTGCCCATGGCGTCTTTGATATGCCCTTCAAACTTCAGGCCTCTGTTCCACATGCCGCGGTTATCGAGCACCATCACTACAAATCCATTGCGCGCGAGGATATCATTGAAATTCACACTCCATGATTTGCGAACACTTTGCCCGTGCGGGCCACCATAAGGCGCCATAATCGCGGGGTACCGTTTTCCGGCAACTCGATTTGCAGGTGCATACATACGGTAATGTAAGTCCGTCCCATCTTCCGCCTTTATGGTGCCGAAGGTTGTTTCGACGGTACCATCATTAAAAGCGCCATACGGATGGCTGGCATCGAGTTTATTTTCAAGGATCGCAGCTTGCATACTGCCATCCTGAAGGCTGCGCACCATCACTTGTGGAGGCTGCGTTGGGCTCGAGAAATTATCGACAAACATACCGTCACCAACAGTTACATTGTGCCAGCCTGTCTCGCGGGTAATGCGCGTAACCGCACCGCCTGCAAGCGGGATACTGTAAAGGTGGTGTTCTACCGGGCTGTCTTTAAAGCCAGAGAAATAAACCATACCTGCTTTTTCGTCGACGCGCTTGATCCCGCTCACAACCCAGTCGCCGGCCGTAAGCTGGCCCGTCATCTTGCCCGTAGCATCCATGAAATATATGTGCCGGAAACCGTCCGCGCCCTCGCGCGTTAGCATAATACGGCCGTCCTTCAGCGTCTTGAAATCTTTTGTTAGGTTGATCCAAACGTCGCTGGTATCTTGGAACCCTGCATCACCGCGCCCAGTTGAAATCGGCGCGCCGCTGCGGTCCCGAATGACATAATCATTGGTCAGCTGGTCGCGTGARAGCTGTTGGAATACAAAATACTGGCTATCAGAAGACCAATTTACRCGCGCCAGATAATCATCACGGTTATCGCCAGGAATACTTGGCCAAACGACGTCGCTAGGGTCTGATACGGATACCAGCCCAAGTTTCCAACTCACATTCGTCGAACCTGCTTCTGGGTAGCGCTGCTTTTGCGTTGTRGTGCTGCCGTCTGATTGCACTTCGTAACGGTCTTTCACYGTCACCGCACTCTCRTCAAACTGCTCGAAAACRATTTTTGTCTCGTCAGGCGACCACCAATACCCCGTGAAGCGGCTTAACTCTTCCTGAGCAACAAACTCCGCCATACCGTTGGCAATTGTTTCGGTTGAGCCTGATGTCAACTTGGTTTCAGCGCCACTTGATACATTTACTACATACAGTTCGCGGTCCCGAATGAAGGATACAAAGCTGCTCTTTGGGCTGAACTTAATGTCCGTCTCGAACTGCGGTGTATCTGTTAGCTGCTTGGCTTTGCCGCCGAGTGGCATCACATAAATATCGCCGCCAATAGGGAAAAGTAGGTTTTTGCTGTCCTTGCTCCAGAAATAGCTAACAATACCGGTTTGTCCGCCAATACGGAGGCGCTCGCGGCGGGCTTTCTCTTCTTCAGAAAGCACCTCTTCGGCACCCGCCAGCAGATCATTAGAATCGATCAGCATGGTTGATTTTCCGGTCGCCACATCAAACTGCCACAGATCTAGTTGTGTGCGTTTTTTCTCTTTCCCGCGCAGGAAGGTAATACGCTTGCCGTCGGGTGAAACCTTAAGACCGCGCACCGTTGGGCCATTGATGGACGGGTTTGCAACCATGCGCTCAATTGTGAATTCTTCTGCTAGACTTGGTACTGCAACCGTCGACGCCGCAAGTAATGACGCTACTAAAACTGTCTTCATGAGATCCCCCCTCAAAACGAATAATGGTTTTATTTGAAACTTGTCTAACAGAAACATTTTCAGCAGCACAGCATAAAGCAGTATGAATTCACAAATACACAGTATTTTGAACGGCCGAATACGATCGGCCCTCTATGTGCACAAAAAAAAGACCCCGACAAACTGATGATCCACCTATCGGGTATCACCAATCTRGTCGAGGCCAGACGAGGAATTCGTGGCTGAGGAAAAAGCCTCAGCTGGTTTTCTTAGAATTGGTAAGCGCCTGCTAAAGTAAGGCCTTCATTGCTGCTTCTACCCGGTTCGCATAGCCTTGATCTGCGGCCGCGAACTGCTTCAACATCCGTTCCTGAACGCTTGTTTCAGCATGCACCAGCCCACCCGCAATGTTGGCGGCTAGTTGTTTCTTCTGGTCTTCCGTCATAATCCGGTAGAGGTCACCTGCTTGGCTGAAATTATCTTCGTCCTCTGTACCGAATGCGCCAACCCACGCGTCTTGTTCTAGCGGCATTGGCGGCTCTGTTGCGGAGGGATCAGGCGTCGGTGCATTTTCCCGGTCGTTGGGATAGAAATTCACGCCCTCAGTTTGGTTCACCGTGTCACCTGTCACAGGACAGACGGCCATGCCCGCCATAGCGCCATCCCGCTGATAATGGTTCACTGGGCAGCGCGGCGCATTTATCGGCAGTTGCTGATAGTTGGTACCAACCCGGTGACGCTGAGCGTCTGGATACGCCATTAGCCGCGCCTGCAGCATTTTATCCGGGCTCGCCCCAATTCCCGGAACAAGGTTACTAGGGCTAAAAGCAACTTGTTCTGTTTCCGCAAAGTAATTTGTCACATTACGGTTAAGCGTTAGTATGCCAATTTCGCGCAATGGATAGTCGTCATGCGGCCACACCTTGGTGAGGTCAAACGGGTTGATCGCACTGTGCTTCGCCTCAGTTTCAGTCATCACTTGAATTTTCACGGTCCAGCTTGGGTAAATACCTAACTCAATAGATTCTACCAAGTCTCTCTGCGCCCCGTATGACGGCAAACCAGCGGTCTCTGCCCCCGTCAGCGTTTTCACGCCCTGATCRGTTTTAAGGTGAAATTTAATCCAAACCCGCCTGCCGTCCGAATTCCAAAAACTGAGTGTATGGGAACCGTACCCATTCATATGGCGGTAGCTGGTAGGAATACCTCTGTCTGACATCAAGATAGTCATCTGATGCATCGATTGAGGGTGATTGGCCCAAAACTCAAACATTGCCGCCGGGTCTGGCAAGTTCGTACGCGGGTTCTTTTTCTGGCTATGAACAAAATCTGGAAACTTAGACGGGTCCCGCAGGAAAAATACCGGGGTATTATTACCCACYAARTCAAAGATACCCTGATCCGTATAGAACTTCACTGCAAAACCGCGTGGGTCGCGRGCATAGTCGGAGCTATCCTGGCCGCCGCCAACAGTAGAAAACCGCGTGAACACTTCGGTTTTCTTGCCMACRCCCTGCAGAAAGTCTGCGATCGTCAAGTCGCTCAGATCATCGGTTAAAGTGAAAGTGCCGTAAGCACCCGTCCCCCGGGCATGCACTATGCGCTCAGGAATACGTTCCCGGTTAAAATGCGCCAATTTTTCCATCAGGCGGAAATTATCGAATGTTAGAGGGCCGCGCGGCCCAGCACTGATAGAATTGTTATCATCAGCAATTGGTGCGCCGTTCGCAGTGGTGAGAGTTGGTGTCTTTGTCATCGCATCTTCCTTCTACCCTTGTTTCGGTAAAAAGAAGATGCCAGATCATATTAAATCTATCCAACCAATATATTTTATCATATCAATCGTTTTAATCACTTTATCTAGGCTAGATGGATAATTGCCGTGCGCCGAGTTGCCTAACAACTCTTAGCATTCACTCTCCGGCTGCTTCTTTGGCTTGCCATAACACGTTGATAATCATCCATTTTCCGTCCATTTTGGCAAGCTGAACATAATCAAAGCCCCACTGTGCATCAACACGTGCCGTCGCAATTTTCTCGGATACTTCAAATATCCGAATGGCCGGATCAGCAACATCTGCTGGTAGACTTTTGTAATATGTCTTCGATAACGCTGTTGCCTGATCAAAGGACATGGTCAGAACATCAGTCCATTTCGCTTCTGGATTGTTCCGCCAAAAACCGCGTTTGCTTAGGTTTTTCCATACACTACGTTCAAGACGCTCGGGCTCACCCTTATAAAATGCGAGCGCATAATCCATCACAGCCGCCTTAACCGCCGCTTCTTCATCATTTGCTAGCGCAGGGGCTGAAAACGCCAGTGCCACTATCATCACTAATATATGTTTCATGTTTTCCACCTGTTCAGAGATTACTATGGCGAGACGCTACACTAAGCCGAGGGCTGAGTAAATTTCAGGCCCGGCCCGCTACACTAATTGTATAGAAGCGCCACCCAGCCATATAATGAGCTAGACAAGCGCCAACCACAAAGCCACTGTAGGAAACAAATCTAAGACAGCCGTTACCCCCCACGCACTTTGGCACAGCCCTCAGGAAGGACGCCCCTTTGACCACCTATTCAGATGAATATYTCACCAACCCTGATGGCCTTAAACAGTATTACCGCGATTATAACACGGCGCCCAAAGGCGCACCGACAGTGCTTTGCATGCCTGGTGTCTCGCGTAACTCTCGGGATTTTTCAGAGCTGGCAGACTATTTATCCTCTCGGTGCCGGGTCATATGTGTTGACCAACGCGGGCGCGGTAACTCCGAATGGGACCCTGATCCTGATCGCTACCGCCCTGATGTATATGTGGCTGATATGATGGCTTTGCTCGCGCACATTGAAGTTAAACAGGTGATTAGTATTGGCACATCGCTTGGCGGCTTGATGACGATGATGATGGCCGCGATGCATCCCGGCATACTCAAAGCAGCAGTGATCAACGATATTGGCCCAGAGATTGACCCGCGCGGCCTTGCCCGCATTGCCGGGTATCTTGGCAAAGGAACCCCGCCAGAAACGTGGGCTGACGCAGTTGCTTTGGTTAAAGCTGGCGGCACAGCCGCCTTCCCAACCTTCACAGATGACGACTGGGAATGGTTCACTCACAAACACTATGTGGAAGAAAACGGTAAAGTGACGGTGCAGTATGACCCTGATATCAACAAAAACTTTGACAAAACTGCCACAGAGGCTCCGATGGACCTCTGGGCGGTATTCGGTTTAATGGCGATCGTACCAACTCTCGTGCTACGCGGCGAATTGTCTGACATACTTGCGCAGAAGACCCTAGACAAAATGGCTCGTACCCATCCTGACTTAACACCTGTGCTTGTTAAGGATCGCGGCCATACGCCACTAATGGACGAGCCTGAAAGTCTTGCAGCCATTGATGATTTATTAGAAAAAGCAGCCTAATCTGATTTCATACATGGACGGAAGCGCGTTATTATGCGAAACGTGCGCTAATATGTACTTATTTGTTATAAAATTTCAGAGATAAGCCAATGAGTGAACAATTATTACCTATCTGTGCCGACGATGTTCTTGAAGCAGCTGAACGCATCAAGGGGGCAGTCGTACGCACCCCAACGATGCATTCCCGCACACTGTCGCAGATTACGGGTGCTGACGTTCATTTGAAATTCGAAATTTTCCAGTTCACCGCTGCCTACAAAGAACGCGGCGCTTTAAATCGCTTGTTGGATTTACCGAAGAATACCAAAGGAGTAATCGCTGCGTCTGCTGGCAACCATGCCCAAGGTATCRGTTAYCATGCTGATAGGCTTGGTATTGCCGCAACCATCGTGATGCCCATAGGCACGCCCTTCAACAAAGTGAAACGCACAGAAGAGCTCGGCGCACGCGTCGTGCTCGAAGGCGCAAACTTTGAGGCAGCGACTACGGCCGCTTATGCCCTTGCAGACAAAGAGGGGCTAACATTCATTCATCCGTTCGATGACGCGCGCGTAATGGCCGGTCAAGGTACCGTAGGGCTGGAGATGCTGCAGGATGTGCCTGATCTCGATACTCTGGTGGTACCAATCGGGGGCGGCGGGCTGATATCGGGCATTGCGACTATCGCCAAAAGCATCAATCCCAACATTCGAATTGTCGGCGTGCAAACCGAAGCCTTCCCTGCGATGAAAGAAACCATCGACGGCACTCAGTTGCGCGGCGATAACATCAGCATTGCCGAAGGCATCGCAGTGAACCAACCCGGCGAAAGCACGCGCCACGTGGTGAAGCAACTGGTTGACGAGATCGTAACCGTCGGCGAACGCCAAATCGAGGCCGCCATCGTYACCATYATGGAAATCGAAAAAGTTATTGTTGAAGGCGCAGGCGCGATCAGCTTCGGCGCGCTGATGCAATACCCAGAAAAATTCAAAGGCCAAAAAGTCGGTATCGTSCTSTCTGGSGGYAATATCGAYAGCCGCATGCTAGCGTCTGCTATCATGCGCGGCATGGCCCGCGATGGCCGCCTTGGTCGCTTACGGATCACCATGATGGATCAAGCGGGAGCGCTTGCAAAAGTAACCGAGATCGTCGCCAAAATCGGTACCAACATCATAGAAATGCGACACCAGCGCGAGTTTGGAGCACTGTCGCTCAAGCAAACCGAAATGGAATTGGTGATTGAAGCCAAGGACAAAACGCACGCCGAACGGCTTGTAGCTGCKCTAGAGGAAGAAGGCTTCTTAGTTGATTACGCGAAAACGGTTTAGCACCGCTGTTAAGGTTTAGCACCGCTGTTAAAAGTGTTTCTTAGGGCTTACCCGCGGAAAACACTACGGACTTTCACCTTGATAGCCACGCGCTTCTTTTCTGAAAGTTGGCGGTAGGACAGCATCATGTAAGCCATCATAAGTTGGCCTAGGGCAATGCCCCCAACTAAATAAACAATAGTAGCAGCCATGTTCAACTCCCTTACATCGTGCCCTGCTATATTACATAGGGTCGCGTAGGGCGTTTGTCACACCACTATTTTGTGTATTTGCAAATCAACACCCTACCCCGCTGATATTGCAGGGTTTTCTTTTTTTCGTACCTTGAGTAAATTCGCGTTTGATCGCCCGTCAAACTTCTACACTGGAACTCGAACTAGAAACATATATTTACGCCGCCCAAGCCTCAATTACATATTTTTCAAACTCATGCCCCACCTCCGCTGCAGCCTCTGGCATGTCGTAAGCTGGCCGGAACAGAGCAAGCTGGCGTTTATAGTTGAAGCCGCGCAGTTTTGTTGCCGTTACTCGGTCGTCTATCAGGCTTTTAGGAACCACAGTGCCGCCAATGCCAGCCGCAACCATTGCAATGGCGCGGCTATCGTTTTGCGTGCGGTATACGAGCCGTGGCCGTACATTATGGTCAGTAAAATAGCGGCTCGTCTCGCTCAGTACTTCGCAGCGCGTACGCACGATCATATAGGTCTCGCGCAGATCCGCCCCCGTAACATATTCCTTGCCTGCAAGCTTATGACCG
The DNA here is from genome assembly GCA_016764715.1 of Kordiimonadaceae bacterium. Lineage (GTDB taxonomy): Bacteria > Pseudomonadota > Alphaproteobacteria > Sphingomonadales > Kordiimonadaceae > Kordiimonas. The sequence goes on from JAESRJ010000236.1 coordinate 7,373, forward strand.
TGCGGCAGAATGAAATAATAGCCCTCAGTTTTAAGAGGCAAAGCCCTTGTCTTTTCTTCGCCGTGATACAGGGCCAAAACATAGTCTAAACTACGGTCATCAAGCCGATTATACAGCTCCTGCTCTTTACCATCTGTAATTTCCAATCTGGCTGTAGGGCACGCTTTTAAGAAGCCCTCAAGTAAGGCACCTACCGAACGGTTGGATAGCGTTGTCAGCACGCCGATCCGCAAAATTGGGGTCGTTTCTGCCTCCTGAAGAGACTGAACAGCCAGATTGCATTCGTGCAGTATCGCCTTCGCACGCGGCAAAAACCGTGTCCCTGAGTCGGTCAGAAAAACACGCCTATTTGTCCGTTCAAATAGGATTTTCCCTACCTGTCTTTCAAGCTTTTTAATACCTGCTGAAAGCGTGGGTTGCGTAACGTAAACCTTATCCGCTGCCTGCGTAAAACTACCCGTTTCAACGACAGCAAGAAAGTATCTCAGTAAGTATAAATCCATCATAGGCGTCATCTATCAATTCTATTTTCATCATCAATTTTACCAATAGCACACGGATGCGTACACTATCAACAATTGCCTCGTGGGTGCGGGGTTCACAGAATATTCTAAAAGAGACTTTGAATGGCCATACTGAAGTCAAGTGTTGCTGAAAACAGCGCCACTTTTCAAACCAACGCTCGCCATATGCAAACGCAGGTGGACGATCTTAAGGACAAAATCGCTGTGATCTCGCTCGGCGGGCATGAACGGGCGCGCGACAAGCATTTGGCGCGCGGAAAACTGCTGCCTCGTGACCGAGTGAACACGCTGCTTGATCCGGGTTCGCCCTTCCTCGAGCTTTCACAGCTTGCGGCTTACGGCATGTATGATGCTGATATTGCAGCGGCAGGCCTAATCACCGGCATTGGCCGAGTGGAAGGCGTTGAATGCATGATCGTCTGCAATGACGCAACGGTTAAGGGCGGCACGTATTATCCCCTGACCGTGAAAAAGCACCTACGCGCTCAGGAAATTGCCCGCGAAAACAGGCTGCCTTGTATTTACCTGGTGGATAGCGGCGGGGCAAACCTGCCCAATCAGGACGAAGTGTTCCCGGACCGGGACCATTTTGGCCGTATTTTCTATAATCAAGCCAACATGTCAGCCGAGGGAATTCCGCAAATCGCTGTTGTGATGGGGAGCTGCACAGCCGGCGGCGCTTATGTGCCTGCAATGGCAGACGAAAGCATCATCGTGCAGGACCAGGCTACGATTTTCCTTGCTGGCCCGCCTCTTGTAAAAGCAGCCACCGGCGAAATAGTTACTGCCGAGGAGCTTGGTGGCGGTGATGTGCATGCGCGCACGTCTGGTGTTGTCGATCATTTGGCCAAAGATGATTATCATGCGCTGGCGCTTGCCCGTAAAATCATCTCAAATCTTAATACTGAGAAGAAAATCCCTGTTAAACGCAGAGAGCCAGTTGCGCCGAAGTTTTCTCAAGAAGAGCTTTACGGCATCGTACCCAAAGATACACGTCAGCCTTATGATGTACGCGAAATCATCGCCCGCATTGTGGACGGCAGCGACTTTGACGAATTTAAAAAGCTCTACGGCGAAACACTGGTATGCGGCTTTGCTCATATTTATGGCTATCCCGTTGGTATCGTCGCGAATAACGGCGTTCTCTTTTCAGAAAGCGCGCGTAAGGGTGCTCATTTTGTTGAGGACGACGAAAACGCCGTGCGGCTGATTGTGCCGACCGACGGACAACGCGATTTCGTGTACGGCGCGCAGGGAGGACCCTATGGCGGTCCAGAGTTCGTCTTTTCCGCGTCTCTACTCGTCCTCCTGCTGTCCATAGTCGATAGAGGTAGATGCCGGACGCCAACGCTCGATCGTTATCATCTCGACCGTCCTAATGGATCGAATACG
>JAESRJ010000003.1 GCA_016764715.1 Kordiimonadaceae bacterium
TCAATTAGATACACATCAAACCCTCTGTAAGTCTTCGGCTTCCAGAGGGTTTTTTGTTTCTGTCGGGAGTGTGATGGCGTCGAGGGGCAGAACAAGACGCGCGATCGTACCAACATTTGGCTCGCTTTCGATCTCCAAGTGACCTCCCAAAAGAACTGCCAATTCTTTGGACAGGGCAAGCCCGAGCCCGGTGCCTTCAGTCGGAGATGAGCGATACGCCTTGGCTTGCCAAAACGGTTCCATGGCATTTTCAATTTCTTCTTCGCTCATGCCCACACCCGTATCGCGCACCTCAATGGATAGGTTCCCCACCTCGTCAATGAGAGGTTCCAAAATAACCGACCCACCATTGGCGGTAAACTTCACCGCATTACTGATAAAGTTCAGAAGTATCTGGCCAATACGCACACCGTCCGCCATCACAATTAGATTTTCAAATCGCGGCAGGACTAATACGAGCGCCAGGTTTTTCTCCTTTGCTTGCGCTTCAAAAACCGCGACAGTATCCGTGCACACTCGGATCAAATCTACGCCAACTTCCTTAAGCTCAATTTTTCCGGCACCTAGTTTTGCAAAATCAAGAATATCATTCACCACGGTGAGTAAATATCCTGCGCTCATCCGGGCATTGGCCAGCATTCTGCGCTGCTCACCGTCAAGCCGCGTATCCGCCAACAGTTCCATCATGCCGATCACGCCCGTCGTTGGGGTGCGGAGTTCGTGAGTCAGGTTAGCCACGAACCGGTCCTTGGCCTCGTTTGCGTCCCGCAAGCGTTGGGCTTTTTCTTTGAGGACTAATTCCAGTTTCACGTGCTGACGAATAATCGGCGCCCGCGACATAAAGGCAAGAAACGAGAGCACAACCCCTGCAAAAATTATCGTAACCACAGACACCCAGTTATCAAAGGAAGTTTGGCTTGCCGCCCAAGCATATCCGACGACGCCTAGCGTTACTTGTGAAACCCACACCCAAGCGGTTGTGGTGCCCAGACCAAAGAATATTAGAGCAAAAGTAGCCAATACAAACTGCGCCTGACTGCCCGTCAGGTAAAAGTTCCAATACACATTAAAGATGATCAGAATGCCTAACATCAACACCGCCAAATCCAGTGTTAATCCAGCGAGTGCGGCGCGTTTGCTATAGAAATATAGCGCCAAGGACAACATAGCGCTTAGCCATGCTGGAAATGCGAGCAACAGCGATACCTCGTTCGGGAAGTTAAAATAGTAGCTGACGCCGCGTAAGCCATAGAAAAAAGCGAAGAGCAATGTCATTACACTGAGATAACGCACAGCGATAATGTCCATCTCTGCCCGGACGGCGTCAGCCGTATCTTCCTGATTTTTCCTGATGCCTAAGTATACCACAGTTGGCTTCATTCCAATATTGGCTGCCCCACAGATAGCTGCGATCTAGTCTAGGGCTGGAATGGTTAAATTTCCCTCTATTGCCGGTATATAAGACACCGCCGTTTGGTTAGGCAACAGTCATGCTAGGGCACCCACCAGAAGACGGCACAAAAACCGTCAAAAAGCGGTACATGTATAAGGATCTTGAATTACTCTTTTTGGCTGGCGATGTAATTCTTAACCAGGCCTTCAAGCACTGTTAGCGGCACTGCGCCGCCCGTGAGAACAAGATCATGAAAGGCACGAATATCAAACTTATCACCAAGGGCTTCGCGCGCTTCATCGCGGAGCCTCAAAAGCGTAAGTTGGCCGATTTTATAGCCCGTCGCCTGCCCCGGCCAAACAATGTAGCGTTCAATTTCAGATGTCACATCACTGATCGCCATACCGGTATTATCCGCCATATATTTAATCGCCTGCTCGCGGGTCCAACGCTTATCGTGAATACCGGTATCCACCACCAGTCGCACCGCGCGGAACATTTCAGATTGCAGGGCACCAATTTTGTCAAGATTTGTCGGCTGAAAACCCATCTCAAGGGCGACACGTTCTGCGTATAGCGCCCAGCCCTCAACATAGGCTGTGTAGCCTGCATATTTCCGGAACCACGGCAGGCTTTTTGTTTCCTGCTGAAGGGCGATTTGGTAGTGGTGACCAGGCACTGCTTCGTGGTACGTCAGCGCCCGCATCCCGTATTTGGGCGTTGCTTTGATATCGTAAAGGTTAGCGTAAAAGCGGCCAGGCCGGCTGCCGTCCACGGCAGGGTCTTCATAGTAACCGCCGGGAGCCCCTTGTTCTAGGAACACCGGCACCCGCGCCACTTCAACAAGCGCTTTTGGTGTCAGGTTAAACTGGCTTGAAATCCCCGCAGCGATCTCTTCAATCATTGCAGTATAGTCGGCGATTATCTGCGCTCTGCCTTCATCGGTATCAGGGTAAAAGTGCCGGTCCTCCTTGGCAAACCCGTTTATCAGTGTTACGAAATCGCCAGAGGTATCATATCCTTCGGCTTCGAACAGAGCCAACATCTGGCTTTGGATGCGCGCTACTTCCGATAGCCCAAGCGAATGAATTTCATCYGCTGTCATTTTTGTTGTGGTGAAAAGCTCAAGCTGTGCCTGGTAATAGGCTTTACCGTCAGGCAGTTTCCATACGCCCGCATCATTTGTGGATTTAGCTTTCAGCTTGCCGAGATAAGATTGCAGCTCCCCCCATACCGGATAAATCTCCGTATAGATCGCGCGTTCAGCGGCGACCAGAAAACCAATTTTCTCGTCTTGGCTTATTGCCTCAACCGCGTTCAGTTTTGCCTCAAAAGCGACATAGAAGGCGTTTTGTTTCGGATCCGACTTAACAAAAATATCAAGCTGTACCAACGTCTTATCAATGATAAAAGTGGGCGGGATGATGCCCAGCTCTTCCCTGTCCCTAAGTTGTCCCATCAACTGCGTAAACTGTGCTCGCACGGCATTCAGCCGGGCCAGATAATAGCGTGCTTCCTGCGCATCAGCCACTGAATGTGTGCCCGTCAGAAAACCGGCCAGTCCGTTATGCCAGCCGTAAAGCTGCGTCATTGGATAGTTGTGAAACAGAAAACGCCCGTTCCGCACCTGCTCTCGCAGACTGTAAGCCATCAGCTCTTTATTTAGCTGTTGCTCCGCACTCAGGCCGCCATCATCGTAGCTCAACAATCTGGCAAGCGTAGTTTCGGCATCTGCCAAATCTTCGCGGGACCGTGCAACAGATAGATCATCCAGCAAGGCATTATGTTTGGTGATGCCCTGGGCTTCAAAAACGCGGAGACGGCTCATGGTTTCAGGGGATTTTTTGACAGCGTCCCAAAATACTTTGTCTTGAAACGCGTCAAAACTCAGCTCAACGGTCTGCGGTTCGGCATTGGTTTGTGTCACCACAAGGCCCGTTGTGCGGAAGTTTGTAATGCCTATATAAGCAGCCACCACCAACACAAGCCCACCAACCAAAAACTTATTTCCCGATGCCATCACGTGCTCCCTAAGATGCTTAAAAGTGAGGATAAAGGCCTATGCTAGGAGCGCAAGCGCATAATTGGCATGGGCAAATACAGTTAGCTTCCGTAATTTACCTTCACAGCCCGGCTGAATATCTATATCCAGAAAGAAAGGGCGGGGAGGCCCTCAAAGTTTTTAACTGGATGTTTTACCAAGGGGGCTTCGGCCAATGAGCAATACCATAACGGCCGAGCGCGCGACGTACCAAAATGTTGGGCTTTTTCTCGGCCCCGTCCTCTTTGCAATACTTATGATGCTGCCTGTCCCTGRAGGCATGTCGCCAAATGCGTGGAAAACTGTGGCCGTTGCTATTTTTCTGGCCACTTGGTGGTCAACCGAAGCCATCCCAATTCCGGCGACCAGCCTCTTGCCTCTTGTGCTTCTACCGGTCCTCGGCATCGCAGACAGTAAAGCTGCGTCTCTGCCGTACGGCAGCCCTGTAATCTTCTTATTGCTCGGCGGCTTTATTGCAGCGATTGGCATGCAGAAATGGAACCTGCACCGCCGCATTGCACTTAATATTTTGGCCCGTGTTGGGGATCACCCTTATGCCCTTATCGGCGGCTTTATGGCCGTTAGCGCGCTTCTGTCCATGTGGATTTCAAACACCGCCACCACGTTAATGCTCGTCCCTATCGCTTTAACTGTTGCCACCACCATACTCGGTGAAAAGGCAGCGGGTCACCGCTTTACAATCGCGTTGCTTATCGGCTGTGCTTGGGCAGCTTCTATCGGTGGGCTTGGCACGCCCATTGGCACACCGCCGAACCTTTTTGTGCGGGATTTCATTGAAACCACAACAGGGCGAGAGATTGCTTTCCACGAATGGATGGCATTCGGTGTTCCTATTGTGCTGACAATGGTGCCGCTCGCATGGTTCGTTTTAACACGCCTTTGCTTTCCGTTTGAAACGCGCCTCGTAAGCGGCGGCTCTGATGTTGTTCACAAAGAACTCCGCGCCCTGGGCAGCATGACAACACCTGAAAAACGGGTGGCGACAGTGATGCTCTCAATGGCATTTCTCTGGAGCTTCCGCCAAGTACTTATCGACTGGGAAGCCCTGACAAACCTGCTACCGTTTGTTGAACGGGTAAAAGATATGCATATCGCCATTGCTGCTGCGCTGGCCATGTTCCTTATTCCGTCCGGCGATAAGGAAAAAGGCGCGGCTTTGCTCGATTGGGAAAGTGCTGTGAAACTTCCGTGGGGCGTAATTTTACTTTTCGGCGGCGGCCTGAGTTTGGCGGCTGCCATCAAATCAACAGGGCTAGCGATCTATTTGGGGGAAGGCATGTCGAGCTTGGCAACTATTCATTTGTTCCTCATGGTGCTCGCCGTCGTAACGCTTGTCACTTTCCTGACGGAGATCACCAGCAATACTGCGACCACAGCAGCGATTGTGCCAGTGTTGGCTGCGCTGGCAACAGCGGCGGATCTTGACCCTGTGTTCCTCGCAGTTCCAGCGGCAATGGCAGCCAGCTGTGCCTTTATGTTGCCTGTCGCCACGGGGCCAAATGCAGTTATATTCTCCACCGGCAATATTCAGGTGCCGCAAATGGTCCGCGCGGGGCTTTGGCTCAATGTGATGGGCACACTAGTGGWCTCAGGTATTTGTTATACATTATTGCCGCTGATTTTCAGTTGAACGGTCGATAAGCGTGCAAGCCCAAGTAAGATTACTAGCGATCTCAGGCAGCCTCCGCGCTGTCTCTACCAACACGGCGATGTTGCGGGTTTGCAGCACCGCCGCGCCTGAGAATGTAACTTTGGATGTATACAAAGATTTGGGTAAGCTACCCATCTTCAATCCGGATCTAGAAGACGAAACCTTGGGCACCACAGCGCCTGAAGCAGTGATAGAATTTAGGAACACTCTTGACCAATATGATGGCCTAATAATTTCAAGCCCCGAATACACCCACGGCATCACCAGCGTGATCAAAAACGCCATCGATTGGGTAATCAGCAGCGCCAGCCTTTCTGAAAAACCAGTAGCACTGCTAAACGCTTCCCCTCGCGCTACAATCGCCTACGACGCTTTGAAGGAAATATTGATTACAGCAGATGTAACTCTGATTGAAGCCGCATCAATTGCCGTGCCTCTTGAGCGCGCCGCAATGAGCTATGATGAAATTACAGTTCAGGAAGGCATCCCTGAACTGTTGCGAGAAACCCTACAGGTTTTTGCGTCTTCAATCCGCGCCCAGCGCGAAACCGAATAAACGAGCAAACCGCTTCCTAGAACTTACTGTTAATCTCACCAAACGGCACGGCATCTTCAGCGTAGGTAAAGGTGCCGTGCTCCACCATCTCTGCACTGGCGCGCATAAAAGCCCCGAAGGCCGCGCGCGACAGGCTGCTGCCGGTACTAATTCGTCTCACGCCCACATCGCCCAGCTCCTTTTGGCTTAGGGTTACACCAGACAGGCCCATCACCACATTCAGCGGCARRTCRATATTATCSACRACCGTTTTRATSKCTTCCAAACTGGTTAGMCCMGGCGCAAAWARYACATCRGCMCCTGCATCCTGATAGGCCTGCARRCGYTTGATCACATCWGCCAAATCTGGCYTGCCRACAAGGAAGTTTTCYGCCCGTCCRGTCAGCATAAACTTGAACGGCAAGGCGCGCGCAGCTTCGGCTGCGGCCATCATCCGCTCCTTGGCAAAGCCTACGTCATACAGTGGCGCAGGGCGGCCATCATTAGTCGAATCTTCAATWGAACCACCANCTAGGCCAATCTCGCCAGCCATCTGTATGGTTTTGGCCACCTCCTTCGGCGCATCAAAAAACCCATTTTCCAAATCTGCACTAACAGGCAAATCCGTGGCGCCAACAATAAGTGCTGCGTGCGCCAGCATTTCGTCCCGCGGAATGTTATTATCAGGCTTTCCAGCCCCAAAGGCATAGCCCGCACTTGTGGTTGCTAAGGCTTTAAAGCCAGCTAGTTTCAGCAATTTAGCCGAGCCCTGATCATAAGGATTAGGCAAAATGAAAGCGCCGTCTGCATAGTGCAAAGCCTTAAAGGCATCTGCTTTTTTCTGTAAGGTGGTCATTGGCGCTTCCTTCCGTAAAGTGAGAGTAGAAACTGCCAACGGACGCCAGGTAAGTCAAGAACAAAAAGGGAACATTTATCGCCTTTTGCACAATGTATTTTTACCACACGAGTAACTTAGGGCTCCACCCTTCTTATACTCCACCCGTTGGCTCTGTTAAATTGCCACTAAATCATAGACTCTCGGCCGCAACTGCCCATATAAGCAGCCATATGGCGGCGAAAACACATACATGGGCATTTCTCAAAATGCATGGACTTGGCAATGATTTTGTYGTGGTCGATGCACGGGCGCACGACTTYARTGTCACCGAAGAACGCGCATATAGTATCGCCAACCGACGACGCGGTATTGGCTGTGATCAGCTGATCATTATGCGCACCTCAGAAAAAGCCGATGTTTTCATGGAAATTTGGAACGCTGACGGCAGCCGTGTCGGCGCTTGCGGCAACGCCACGCGCTGTGTTGGTTTGCTGATGCTGGACGAAACCGGGCGCGACCAAATGACCATTGAAACAGACGCCGGTTTACTGCAGGCAAAACGCTCACCTCACGGTATTTCTGTAAACATGGGCGCTGCCCTAACAAAGTGGGACCAGATCCCGCTCGCTGCAGAAACAAATACTGACACTGTGGATCTTGCCATTGGCGGCTTATCAGCCCCAGGCTGTGTCAACATGGGCAACCCGCACGCGGTGTTTTTTGTGGATGACGCCGAAGCAATAGCAATCGCTGAACTTGGTCCGCTTATTGAGCATGACGCGCTGTTTCCTGAACGGGTAAATGCGTCCGTTGCCAGCATCGACGGCACCGTCCTGCGTCTGCGCGTATGGGAACGCGGCGCTGGCATCACCGAAGCCTGCGGCACAGCGGCCTGCGCAAGCGTTGTGGCCGCAACACGAAAAGGTCTGCTTGCCCGCAARGCRACMGTRAGGCTCGACGGCGGCGACCTAATGGTTGAATGGCTGGCAGACGGCACCGTTGAAATGGCTGGGCCAACGGCTCTCGCCTTTGAAGGCACAAGCAGCCTGTGAGCAATCGAACAGATATCGTAACCTTCGGCTGCAGGCTTAACGCTTACGAAAGCGAAGTGATGCGCCAGCACGCCGAGGCCGCAGGCCTTGATGATATTATCATCGTCAACACCTGCGCCGTGACGGCGGAGGCCACCCGGCAAGCGCGGCAAAGCATCCGCCGTATGAAGCGCGAACGCCCAAACACGCCGATTATTGTCACCGGATGCGCCGCGCAAATTGACCCAAAACAATTCTCTGAGATGCCTGAAGTCACCAGTGTGATTGGCAACCAGGAAAAATTAGAAGCTAAAAGCTTCATCGGCCTTGGGCTTGAGGGTGCAGAGCGCGTTCAGGTTAATGATATATTCTCGGTCAAGGAAACAGCCGGGCATTTGATCGAAGGGTTCGGCGAACGTGCCCGTGCCTTTGTTCAAATTCAAAACGGCTGCAATCACCGCTGTACCTTCTGTGTGATCCCTTACGGGCGCGGCAACAGCCGCTCGGTCGCCATGGGCGAAGTGGTTGATCAGATCAAACGGCTTGTATCTCGCGGCTATAATGAAGTGGTGCTGACGGGCGTTGATATCACCAGCTTCGGCGAAGACCTGCCGGGAATTCCGACGCTCGGCATACTCGTACAAAAAATTCTTAAGCTGGTGCCGGGCCTGCCGCGTCTGCGCATTTCTTCAATCGACAGCATTGAGATCGACGAGCCGCTGTATGATGCGATCATTGGCGAAAGCCGCGTGATGCCGCACTTGCATCTTTCCCTGCAGGCGGGGGATAATATGATCCTCAAACGCATGAAACGCCGCCACTTGCGCGAAGACGCCATCGAGTTTTGCCAACGTGTTTCGAAAGCCCGGCCCGAAATGGTTTACGGCGCAGATATCATCGCGGGTTTCCCAACAGAAACCGAGGCTATGTTTGAGAACAGCCTTAAACTGATCGAAGAATGTGACCTAACGTGGCTGCATGTGTTCCCGTACTCAGAGCGCGAAGGCACGCCAGCAGCGCGCATGCCAGCGGTTGAGAAAGCCGTCCGCAAGGAACGTGCCGCCCGGCTGCGCGCAGCGGGCGAACTTCAGGTGCAAAGGCTCTTTGACCGTGCAATCGGCAAAACCGCCAAGGTATTGATCGAACGCGTGACCGACGCGGGCGTTGCGCACGGCCACAGCGAACAATTTATTCCTGTGATCATTGAAACTACCGCCAAAGCGGGCGATATGATCCCTGTGACCTTGTCCATGATAGAAGGCGGCTGCATGCGCGGTACGCTTTTAACACCATAAGAAGCTGGAGAACAGTTCGTGACTGAAGAGAAAAAAGGTTGGTTCCAGCGTTTCAAGAAAAAGAAGCCTGAGCAAAACGTTGAGCAAGCGCCTGGACAGGTGGTAGAGGCGGCTCCAGAAAGCACGCCCGCACAAGCTTCGGAGGAAGCTCCACAAATTGCTCCTGCGACAACGACAGATACGGCTCCGGCGATTTCTGCTGAACCGGTATCCACGCCAGTCGCGGAAAATGAACAACCAGAGGAAACTACGCCAACGCCATTCGCTGATGAAGCAGCTTCTGAGAGCACAATATCAAAAAAAGAAACTGCAAGCCCGCTAGCAGAACCCGTCAAAGCAGACCCGCCTGCGGGGATTGAAGCTGCCCCCGTTTCAGAAACCACAGTAGTACCAGCCAAACCAGAAACCACTGCAGTTACAAAAGATCCTGAGGCTACCGAAGTAACTCCAACGGTAGAAGCAGCCACCACTGCA
>JAESRJ010000237.1 GCA_016764715.1 Kordiimonadaceae bacterium
CAATTGAAAGCAACGCCTTTCATTATGGTGACAGCRGAATCKAAAACMGACAACGTAATCGCAGCGAAAAAAGCYGGCGTAAACAATTATATTGTTAAGCCSTTCAAYGCAGCSACGTTGAAGACTAAATTGATTGCTGTTCTTGGAGAGTTCTAATGAGTTCGGATGATCTCTCTCAGCAAATTACGCTCCTTGTTGATAATCTCCGAAAACAAGATACATCGAGGTTTTCGCTGACAGACGTTGCGTCTGTCACAGAGGTTTTGATTGGAACGACCAATAAGTTTTTCCAGTCTATCGACACGTCCATTTACCGCGAGTGCCGGGCTCTTAGCGATTATATTACCGACGCTAGGAAGGAAATTGCAGCCCTACAGCCAGGTGACTTGGAAAGTGCGCGCATCCCGCGGGCTGGTCTTGAGCTTGATGCAATTGTCCAGCAGACTGAGGAAGCCACTAATACCATTATGGAAGCCGCTGAAGCCATTATGGAAGCGGATCCTACTGACACAGAAAAATACCAAACGGTAACGCAAGACGCTGTGATGCGTATTTTCGAGGCGTGCTCGTTTCAAGATATTACTGGTCAGCGGATCACAAAAGTAGTTGAGACCCTTGCTCACATTGAACAGCGTGTTTTGGAACTCCGCAACTTACTCGGTGTAACTGAAGAAGATATTGATGACGCCCGCGCCGAAGCTGGCGARATCACGGCTGACAAGGCCCTGCTTTCAGGCCCTGCGCTTAAGGGMGAAGGCATTGACCAATCAGAGGTCGATGACCTGATGGGAGGATTTGATGCAGTGCCMGCGGCAGAGCCRGMMCCKSCMCCKCCRSCKCCRGCTCCGGCWCCKCCTAAAGCTGCGGCACCGGCSCCTCCACCGGAACCAGTAGCTCCTCCTAAACCGCCAGCTCCTAAAGCTGTTCACCCTAAAAAGCTGGACACGATGTTTGAGGAAGATTTCGACCCAGTYGCAGAAGCTGAGAAGAAAGAAGCGGAGAAAAAGGCTGTTGAAGACAAGGCCAAGAAGGCAGCTGARGCTAAAAARGCCGCCGCAGCAGCGCCTGCAGCCGCTAGCGAYTCGGCTTCGGAAGCCGAATTGAAACCAGGTGAAGAAGTTAGTCAGGACGATATTGACGCCCTATTCGGCTAGCTTATTACCACACCAAAAAGTTTGAGACGGCGTGGGGAAATGGTTTTCCTGCGCCAAAAATTTTCCGAAAATCTACGCGCGAAACTTCCCCACCCTCAGCCGAGCCTACTAAACCTGCGATTTTATCCCTATGGATGCCACTCGCGATAAAAAGACTTCGGTATCCAGCCGAACAGGCACCTGCTATATCTGTTTGCAAGCTATCGCCGATCATTAAAACCCTGCKGCTATCAAATCCRGGCCGCAGATTTACCTCTGCTACACAGGCCTGGAAGGCTTCAACTGTCGGTTTTCCGAACCAACGTACGTCGCCGCCCATAGTCTCATACAAATCAGCGACAGCCCCCGCACAAAGAAATAGTTTTTCGCCGACATGGACCACACGGTCTGGATTAGCACACAAGAATGGAACCCCCCGACTAGCAGCGCCCGCAAGCAATGGACGGTGGCTCTCCACACGCGGAAAATCAAGATCAGTAGCGAGAATAACATCCGCTTCATCTGGGTCCTCCACCACCGTTACAGGCAGTCCTTCWATGGTGTTCTTGTCTGTCTCTGGGCCAAGATGATATAATTTGCAGCCCTTGAATTCTGCCCTTACGTGGTCTCGGGCCAAACCCCCGGAAGTGACAACATTGTCTACAATCTCTGTAGGCACACCCATTTCGACAAGATGCGCTCTAACATGTCCGCGMGGACGGGGCGCGTTCGAAAGAAAAATCGTTTGCACNSCYGCNGGCRCGCGCYCGTTTTATYGCSTCTATYGCTGCSAMATARGGGCTTACRCCGTTATGCATYACYCCCCAAAGATCGCAWATAATGAGATCWATATCAYCRCATAGATCGCGCAGGTTTACWGGGTAAAGAACAGYRTCTTTTGGACTAGGAGACATACTAAAAACTTCTAAAGCTCGCTGTTAAGATCAGAGGAAAGGCTTGGCTCTCCGAATAAATAGCCTTGCGCAAATTCCAGCCCCGCATCAAGCGCGTGTAGGACACCGGCCTCATCCTCGATGCGGCTCGCAATAAGTTTCATGCTTTTGCGKCGCAACGCTGATTTAAAGGCATCAATATCGCCAGTTTCCGGGTGCGCACTTATCAAGTCACGCATGTCGCTTTTGATRAAGCGGAAATACTGGCGTTCAAGCGCGGAGAATTCCTGATAATAGTCTTTCACCATATCCATAGAGAAAGCGAAACCCTTGCGTCCCAGTGCCTGCAATCTGTCGGTAACATTTTCATCAAGCGCATTATAGTCGTCCTGCGAGATCTCAAAAACCAACCGGTTCGCGAATTCACCGTTAGACGTCATGAAATCAATAAACTGGGGRAAAAACTCCTCATCTGCCATCGAATAGCGTGACATGTTACAGAAAAACCGGACTTCCGGGCGGCGCTTGCCTAAGCGGCGAACTAGTTGAATAAGCCGGAACAGCAGCAAGTTGTCGATAGTGCCAATCAGGCCTTTATCTTCCGCTACTTTCATATATTGGCGCGGCAGTATGATACGCCCTTCTTCATCACGTACACGGGAAAAACATTCGTAATGCACGGTCTTGCGGGCCGGTAAACTAACAATGGGCTGCAAGTAAAGGTCAACTCGATTTTCTGCCAAACTACTGCGGATAACTTTAAGCAGCTGGTCTTCGCGCTTAATAAGCCTAATTGGCGCTTTGCGCTTTCCTGCGACAGTATGTTTGACTGCAGTAGGTTTTTGCCCCCCTTGAGGGTTTTTCCCATCTTTGGGAGCTGTTGGCTYATCAGGTGCTCCGTCAACAACAACCATTGCAGCTTCATCAGGCGTCAGATCCAATTCTTCTAGGTCTTTTTCGGTTATTTGGTCCTCATCATTGTCCCATTCAAGTTCAACAGAGCCCGCTGCATCGTCTTCCTTCGGTGCAGGGTCGCCTTCCGCCATAAAGTCAGCGCTGAGTTCTAAGGCTGCTTCTTCAGTTTGTTCCGAGACCTCGGCCCCGTTACTTTTTTTACCAAGTTCCAATTCCTTGCGGGACACTTGCGTTAACAAAGTTTGCAGAAGTTTTAACTCTGATACCAATATCTGGCTTTTCTCTTCGCCTTCCCTGCCGCGCAATTTAACTTCCCGCCGCGTGCGTTCCAAATCCTTTCTCAGAACCAGAACGACATCCTCAATTTTATCGAGCCTCGCATGAGCGTCGACTTCTGTCTGAGCCGCCATCAACCATGTCTGCAACTGCCAAGAACCAAAGAATACCAACATGCCGATCATGTTAGCCAGTGATTGCTCGACCTTTAGAAAAAAAGGTAACACGACAGAAATCGCGAGCCCCAGGACCGCATATGATATGAATAACAACACTCGTGTAATCGGCATCATGCCTATTTTCCTCGCGGATAGAGTACCCAGGCATCAGCTAGGCAAAAACGCGTTTCTGCTCCGGCGGGCCATTTTACTTCGGCAAAACCGAAGCGAACTTCACGTTTAACARCTACCGCATGCTGGCATAACTGACGGGTTTCGTTAAGCTTTTATTCGCGTGCAAAACGATTTCCTTAACAATTTACGCAAAGAGTGCCATCATTACGCCTAAAGGTAACGGTAATACTTGTGGCCAATCACGTCCGGCGGCGACAAACTTGRGGGATTTCCATGAAAAAAATTCTGATCGGCCTCACTATTCTAGTAAGTACAGGCTTGGTCCTAATGTACACGCAGCTGGGCCCAATCATCAAATCAGGTATTGAAAGCCAAGGGCCCGAGATCCTGAAGGTTCCAGTTACCGTTGAAAGTGTCTCCTTAGCGCCGTTTGCCGGACATGCCAAAATCAGCAAGTTTGTTATCGGTCAACCCGAAGGCTTTGGGGAGGGCGCGCTGACATCGTTCGGCTCTTTCTCTATCGATCTTGAAGTAGCCAGCCTTCTGGGCGACCATATCGTGATAAACGAGCTGATCGTTGAGGAACCGCTGCTTGATGTGCGGTTTAAAGGCAAGCAAACAAATTTTAAGGCTCTGCAACAAAATCTCGATCTGCCGGCATCTTCAAAAAGTACATCTTCTCAGTCCCAGACGACGTTGACTATCAAGAAACTGATCGTCCGATCGCCTAGACTTTTGGCCAAGAGCGAAGGTTTCATCAAGTTCGACAAGGATATTATTTTGGCGGACTTCACCCTTGCCAACCTAGGCACCGATGAAAAGGGATTGGCTCCTCGAGAGATAGCTAGGCATATAATGAATGCGGTCCAGCCACAGATTGCCAAAGCGCTGGTTACGGCTGGAGCTTCCGACAAGGTGAAAGAATTTGCCAAAAAAGCAAAGAGCAAACTTGAAAAGCGTGTCGGAGGACTGCTAGGAAAGCTAGCTAATAAAAAGAAAAAGAAAAATTAAATCCAGTTTGGGTTTGAATATTAGACTGTGCGGTCCAATATTCATTCTTATGTAAAGGGAGAACGTAATGACACTTGAAGAAATGACTACAGAAATGCGGAACCGCGTTGGCTCGCATTCACCACTAGCAGCAATTATTAAATTTGATTTTGGCGATGATGGCGTGATCCGTATCGACGGCAAAGCTTCACCAACTGTAGTTGATAACGCTGACAGCGAAGCTGATTGCACCGTAAAAGTTACTAAAGATAACTTCATACAAATTGCTGGAGGCAACATGAACGCCCAGATGGCTTTCATGACTGGCAAACTKCGTGTTGAAGGCGACATGAGCTTGGCCATGCAGCTKGGTTCAATTCTTAGCTAACAGGATCTGGTAGACCATGCTTGAAAAAGTCCGCTCATACCTCATGCTGATTAGCTTTGTTGTTATAGCGGGCTTGCTAGGCTTTTACCTCTATGTGCTAGCAAAAGGCGATGATTTGCCTTTTGGCAGCAAAAAAGGCGCTCTACAGCCAGCCAGTTTTGAAACGATCAATTACAAACTGGGTGATGACGGCTTTCTCTTATGCCCCATCACCTTATGTAAAATAGCTGACCCTGACGGTGACGCTGAAGTTTTCAACCTAACGCCAGGCAAATTACGCCAAGTCATAGCGGACTATTCCGACTATAATCCCAGCGTAACACTCCATAATTTCGATTTTGGCAAAAACCAATTTGATTTTCTCGAACGGTCGCCGGGCGAAACTTTTCCTACGGTTATCGCAGTTCGAATACTTAATGTCGCTGGCACACCTTACAGCAGCGCTCTGGCCATTTTCGTAAGTAAACCAGTTGGTTCACGCTTAAAAGAAAAACACGCCGCTCGTGCAGATCGGTGGCTGGCACAGCTACATGAYCTAGCAAAGGACCAGCGATAAACACRCGCTTAGCCACCAGTTAGGACTGTCGGCAAATGATCAACTTAGTGTAGTAAGTGTATAAGCATTTCAGCTCCAGTCAGGCAATACCTTAGGTCGCGATCAACCTGCCAAGCGTTCCTTCCTCAGAAATGCCGTTTTCCAGTTCCTTCGCCTCAGCTTCACTTAGGCTAACGGGCTGCAAAGGTTCCGCAACTGCGGCTTCATTAGAATTAGCCGCGCCCGACACCGAAGAAGAAACTTGCCCCAAAGTTTCGCGAATAGTGCCCGATACCCTGTCCTGCGTCTGACGGTAAATATTTGTTGCATTGCCAATATTTGAGTTGCCGCGAAATGGCGCAGCAGCTTCGAAACTTCGTGTTTCCGCCAACAGGACCTGGGCGCTGGTAGAAAGCAGGCCTCCCCTTATCGGCGCTTTCTCTAAGGACGGCTTCTCGCTAACTGGCTTGGATTGCGGGGTAGCTGCAGCCGAGATAACGGCACCAAAGGCACGCTGCGCCACCTTGTTCGACGGCGATAGGGGATCGATCGCACCGCGCGCTGCGGTACGTTCTGTCTGCCTAACACCAGCCGCACCCTGCGCCTGTGATGTCAGAACACTATCGACCATAACATGGCACCCAGTTACTTTACCCACACCAATGATAGCTGAAATCGCCAGACAAGTCTAATAAAGCGCGGAATTCCACTGATTACGCCCTAGTCAGGCCGCAAGCCTTGTGCTATCGCTCCTCTTCAAACAATTGCACTTGGTACTCGCCAGCAGGGTTGGCAGACGGACCAAAGCGCGGTTTAAACAGTTAAAACAGTACGAATACAATAGTATCGGGAAACGGGGCGAACAGTCACATGGATCAAAACACTCTCAGTATTTACATTCATGAATTGCGCAATCAGTGCTATCATTTGCAGGCATCATTCAATATTTTTAATCAGGCTGTTACAAATGGCCAGGAAAGAGCAATCCTTTTTGGCGCTCAGATGATTTTGATGCCAGCCAGTCAGATTTCTTCTTTGCTATGGCCAACGCGCGCCCGTGCGCGCGGCAGGGGCGAGGCGATTCGCAAAGCTCTCCAGCTAAACGAAAAGCATGCGCTAAATGACCGCCGCCTTTCCGAGATTTGGGAGCGCTCTGACGAGAAAACTGAAGAATGGATTTCTGACACCAAAGGTGCTCAGGTTGTTTTTGATTTTGTTGGGGACCCCTCAACAATTGGTGATGGCACAACAACCACGCGGTCTGTTTTCCGGGGCTTTAACCCGAACAACCGGGTTTATACATATCGTGGCGTAGATTTTAATCTGCCAGCGCTTGCAAATGCCGCGACAGATGTTGCCGGCCGGGTGAACGCTCTTTACCGCCAACTGTTCCCAGAGCACGCCAAACGCGAAGACGAGGAACAGGCTCAAATCCAGGCTTTGCTCGACCAGAAAGAACAAGCTGAAAAGGACAATGCCGCGCGTCACGCCGCTACAAAAAAAGCTGCGGAAACAAAGCCTACAGAAAAGAAAACTGCCGCTAAAAAGCCGGCAGCCAAGAAAACGACACCTAAAAAGACTGAAGCTAAAAAGCCAGCTGCCAAAAAGGCTCCGGCTAAAAAAGCCACTAAGAAAAAGGCAAGCGCGTAAGCCTAGCTTATACATATCCAGCCAGTACCTGCGTAGTTTTATACTATCGCGGGCGCTGACTTGAAATTCTCTAACGACCCAACAAAGCAGGCGGCAAAAAGTTGCCACAGTTTGCAGGCAACATAAAAAATGTGAAGAGCAGCTTTACGTACCTAATGATCTAAGATGAGTAAGTTGATGAAAAAAACACTAATTGGCGCTTTTGTTGCGGTATCCATTTTGAGCACGTCAAGCTTTGCTGCTGAATGCGGCGAAGTTCCAAGTAACGTCCCTAACGTACCACTAGGCGAAAACGTAACTTCGGCTTCAATTCGCACAGCCAGAACTGCTGTTATCGCTTTTTCCGCAGAAGTCGACGCCTACATTAATTGCATGTCCGACAAGGGCCGGATTATCGGTCCATACATGACAGAAAAACAGCGCGAACGCCGCGAAGAAGATCTCGATAATCTTCACGAACGTCGTCGTACTATTCAAAATAAATTGAACGAAGCTATTCGTGCTTTCCGCCGGGCTACACGCGACGAATAAAACGCAGCAGTTACTGCGGCCGTCCAAACTTGGTGCCCGGCAATCGAAGCCTTGCATAATTCTGGCCCACGAATAGCACGACCTTCCGTGTTCAACGCGGCGCGACCATCACCTATTGAAGGCTCTAAACCGGTCGAATGCCCTCCTTTTAAATAACTCGAACAGGCTTCAACTCAACGGTTTTTGCGCTTACGTTTTATAAATTAGACTAATCAGTCCAGAATATTTGACAGAGTTAGGTCCCCGCCCCATCTTCTTTACTAAGATTATGCTAGGGAGAGAAAGCATGCTGACAAACCGCGCTGTTTACGACGAAGATCACAATATTTTCCGCGACTCCGTTCGCAAGTTTTTTCAAATTGAAGCCGCCCCATTCGCAGAAGAATGGAGCAAAGCTGGTAAAGTTTCACGGGACTTTTGGAATAAAGCTGGTGCTGCAGGCCTCCTTTGCCCGCAGCTTCCTGAGGAGTATGGCGGCGTTGGCGGCGATTACCGGTTCAACTGTGTTATCAACGAAGAGCAAGTCTATAACCGCGCTGGCGGGGCCGCTATGGCCGTGCATTCAGATATCGTCGCGCCTTATTTACTCGAATACGGGTCCGATGACCTGAAAGAGCGCATCCTGCCTAAAATGGCCACGGGCGAGATGGTCGGCGCGATCGCCATGACCGAGCCAGGTACAGGTAGCGATCTTCAGGCCATCAAAACAACGGCTAAAATGGACGGTAACCATCTGGTTATCAATGGATCCAAAACCTTTATTTCCAACGGACAGAACTGCGATTTCGTTATTGTCGTTTGCAAAACAAACGCTACAGAAGGTGCCAAAGGTGTCAGCCTTGTTGTTGTAGAAACCGACCGAGAAGGCTTTAAAAGAGGCCGCAACTTAGACAAAATCGGGCAGCATTCCTCAGATACCTCCGAAATGTTTTTTGACGACGTGCGTGTGCCCGCGACCAACCTGATCGGCGCAGAGGGTGCCGGCTTTATGTACCTGATGAAACAGTTGCCGCAGGAACGGCTGTCCATAGGCTTCATTGCACTAGCAGGAGCACAGCGCGCATTCGATATCACACTGAAATACGTAAAAGAGCGCGAGGCCTTTGGTCGCCCGATCCTCAATTTCCAAAACACGCGCTTCAAAATGGCAGAAATGAAAACCGAAATTGAGGTGGGCTGGGCCTTCATCGACCAGTGCCTGACCCGGCTGATTAAAGGCGAACTCGACGCGCCGACGGCTGCTATGTCCAAGCTGTGGACCACAGAAATGCAGGGCCGTGTCGTGGATACTTGCCTACAATTTCATGGCGGCTACGGATTTATGTCCGAATATGAAATTTCTCATCATTTTGTTGATGCGCGGGTGCAGCGCATTTACGGCGGCACCTCTGAGATTATGAAAGAACTAATCGGACGCTCGCTTTAGCCTGAGGTTTACCGCCTATTCGGTTTTTGCTATTTGCAGCGCGCGGCTGGGCGTGTTAGACGGGCGCTGCAATTTCGAACGAAAGTAAATCTCGACGATCAGCCCACAAGAGGAACCACGAGGCGAGAGCCAACGTCCAGGCACCAACAGCGACATCAAATCGGCGACCTCGGGCGATGATCAGCGAGACACCGCCAGCAACGAGTAGTCCGATCGACAGCATCGAAGGGGT
>JAESRJ010000238.1 GCA_016764715.1 Kordiimonadaceae bacterium
CGGACTTTGACGAAATATCGCGTGCCGAACAGCAGACTGGCATGACGCTTACTTCGGAAATGGTGAATGTGGGCTCCCTGAATTTGCATGTGGTGTTTGCGGGGCCGGAAGACGGCGAACCTGTTATCCTTATCCACGGTTTCCCTGAGTTTTGGTATATGTGGCGCAAGCATATGGCAGTGCTTGCAAAAGCCGGCTACCGCGTCGCTGCGGTGGATATGCGCGGCTATAACCGGTCCGATAAACCCAGTGGCCGCGCGGCCTACAGCTTCAGTAAATATGCCGGCGATATCACCGGGCTGATGGATAGCCAAGGATGGTCGCAGGCTAATATTGTGGCGCACGATATCGGCGCAGTTGTTGCTTGGCATCTGGTATTTCGCAGTGCGCCGCGTGTGAAGCGCGCTGTTATCTACAGCGTAGGCCACCCAAGCGCACTGGCTTCAAACAATAATTCAGATGTCAGCTGGTACCGGACGTTTTTTAGCATGCCGATTTTGCCGGAGCTGTTCGCCCGTGCGGGTGGGCTTGCTTCGCTGGCCTCCAACCTGCAGGCAACCAGTAGGGCAGGAACCTTCCCAGAGGAGGAGCTTGAAGTATATAAGGCCGCCTGGGATAGGGAACACGCCTTTGGCAGTATGCTGGGTGCGTACCGCAACGAATGGAGCCTGTCTGGCCTGCCAGATGGAGGGCGGCCCGCGATGCCTGTGCTGCATGTCTACGGTGGGCAGGATAAGTTTATTGCCGCCGCTGTTGCTGAGGCGTCGAAACAGTATTTAGCAGACGGCAATGTGATTATTCACCCAGAGCTGAGCCATTGGTTGTTGGCGGAAGAGCCTGAACAGGCAGCGGCTGAGATGGTCGCGTTTTTTAATCGGGTCGACTAGGCCGGTTCTATACTCAAATATCGGTTTTTTGCCTTGAATTGGGCGCTGCTGAGGGGCATGCCGCGCTAGTGACTGTGCCAATTGTCTACTGCCTAAGCCTTGATTATTTTTGCCTTCCATCTGCCGGTGCGTGCGCTAAGCCCAAGCCGCGAAGGGGGCCTACTACCAGTCGGCCAAACCAAAGAGACCGTTTCTGGCTTCACGCAGATCAACAGACTGATAACGAAAATTCACTTTTACGTGATAAAGGGAAAGTTCCCGGTATCCGTTAGCACCGTATGGGCGGTAGATTTCTCATCATTTTCGGCTTCAGATAAGCTTGATTTTCGCCACTGGATAAAGCCGGTTTCTTTGCTTGTGGGCACGTTCGTACAAAATGAAAAATGGCGGGTATCAAGGTTTCGTGATGAAACTTGGTTTGACGAAGCTGTATTGAGAATGAACATCAAATACACTTTCTGGATGTTTTAGTGGGACACCACTAAGTGTGAGGCCTGTAGTTATTTGTCCTCAATTTTACCAAATTTATAGGTGACTATTCTAGTTGACTCCTTGAGTGTGGGCGTAATATAGCTTTTGCACACTGTGAGGGTGTTATTTAGGTAAGGGGAGTTTGCGGGGGCTCGGAAGCACGTTATCAGGGAATTCTACTATTTTTTGCTTTAGTTGCGGCCGGGGGATTGGCCCTTGTAAAGCGCGGTAATTGAATTGTTGCCCTGAATTTGCTCAGTCTACCCTCTCTTTTTATATCATTAGGCGCGATTTCTGAGCGGTTTTTTGTGGGCTTTATGCATGCGGAATTCTGCAATCAGTTAGGTATGTAAAAAGCGCTCTGAAAATGAGCTGATCTGTCAAGGGGTTCCCCCTTGTTATTGGCCNAAAAAATAAGTATCGAGGAATTTTTCTCGAAGGAATTTTACTGTCGATCACGTAAATGTGATCGAACTGACGTGGCCTTTGCGGAATATTTTCCACTGGCCAGTCGTACTAGAATAACCGGCCAGTGGGTAAGCCCTGCCGGTAAACCAACGGACTGTTGACACCAGGACCATGGGGCCATGCCCCCAACCATATGCGGAGGGATCGCAATGAAGAAGTTTTTACCGAGTTTAGCGGTGTTATTGTCTGTGACAGTAAGCGCAACCGCTCTTTCTACGGCAGGATCAGCCAATCAAGAAATTGACAAGGATGACACGTCACAAGTGTCACCTGCACGTCGTATTAAGCGCGACAAGAAAACCAAGCTAGAGGCCGCAACTCTGCGGTCACATCGTGGCCCAGCTGAAACGGGCATTCGGTCAATTGATGGCACTGGCAATAATGTGCTGAATCCAGACTTTGGTGCTGCTGGCACGCACCTAGTTCGGCTTTCAGCCAATGATTACGGCGACGGAATTTCGTCACTTTCTGGCGCCAATCGCCCGTCAGCGCGTGCTATTACCAATATTGTTAGCGCTCAAACTGGCAGCATTCCTAACAGAAGCCGGCTTACGGATTTCTTGTGGCAGTGGGGCCAGTTCCTGGATCATGATATTGATTTGACAGACGGCATCAACCCGCCGGAGCCTGCAAACATTGCAGTGCCTGCAGGCGATGTATTCTTCGATCCAACAAATACCGGTACTGCTATTATTCCAATGAACCGGTCGATCTATGATCTTGCAACTGGCACAGACGCAAATAACCCGCGTCAGCAGGAAAATGAGATCACAGCGTGGATTGATGCGTCCAACGTCTATGGTTCCGATGCACTGCGTGCGAGCACACTGCGAGCAAACGACGGCACCGGCCGTTTGGCGACAAGTGCAAATAACCTGCTGCCGTTCAACACTACAGGCCTAGCCAACGCTGGTGGTCCTGGCGCTAATCTGTTCCTTGCTGGCGATGTGCGGGCAAACGAGCAAATCGGCCTTACTTCCATGCACACTCTGTTCATGCGGGAGCATAACCGCCTTGCGGACGAGATTAATGCTGCTGAGCCTGGCCTTACAGGTGATGAAGTATACGAACGTGCACGGTCAACAGTGGGTGCATTGATCCAGATCATCACCTACCAAGAGTATCTACCTTCACTGCTTGGTCGCCGGGCAATTCGTAAGTACCGTGGGTACTACCCAAATATCAACCCGGGTATTGCGAACGAGTTCTCTGCTGCCGMATACCGCTTTGGCCACAGTAACCTGAACGAGCAACTGCTTCGTGTGGATGCWGACGGAAATGAAATTGCGGGTGGTCACCTTGAGCTTCGCGAAGCATTTTTCCGCCCTGACATTCTCTCAAGTGGCGGCGAAATTGACCCAATCCTTCGTGGTTTGGCGTCTCAGCGCGCTCAAAACGTTGATGTGTTTGTAATTGACGCTGTGCGGAATTTCCTCTTTGGTGCTCCTGGCGCTGGTGGGTTTGATTTGGCATCATTGAATATTCAGCGTGGGCGTGATCACGGTATCCCGAGCTATAATGCAACACGTGTGGCCCTTGGCCTTCGTCCTGCACGCAGCTTCCGAGATATCACCCGTAACCGCACGATGCGGAACAAGCTTCGTGAAGCATACGGTACTGTTGATAACATTGACCTTTGGGTTGGTGGCTTAGCTGAAGATCATTTCCGCGGTGGTGAAGTTGGCGAATTGTTCAACAAAATCATTGCCGATCAGTTCATTGCTCTTCGGGACGGAGACCGCTTCTTCCACCGCCGTGTWKYCACYRSCCGTGAAGGCCGCCGTCTACGCCGTACAAAGCTTTCCGACATCATTAAGCGTAATACTGATGTTGGCCGGGAGCTTCAGAAGAACGTCTTTAAAATGAAAAAGCGCAAAGGCAAGTTTGGTAAATAAACCAGACAGCTTCCGTTAGATAAATGGAAACACCCCTTGAGCCGAAGCGCGCAGGGGGTGNTTTTTTTGTGCCACCACCYCATTGGGGTTAGGCCWGWRCCGGGGCTKGTATYGCGGGTTTTGNGGCCGCCGTCAGGCTTTTTGAATGCCGTCGAAATGCCACGCTAGCGTTTCGCCAGCGCAGAACGGAACGATGGTAGCGCSGTCTGTGCATARTGCGTCGGGCACCGAAGTGGCTTTGCGCTGGAGCRKGATTTTCTCATCGTTTAGCGGCAGGCCGTAAAAGGTKGGRCCGTGCACGGAGGCAAAGCCCTCTAGCTTATCCAGCGCATTTTCTTCCTCAAAAGTTTTTGCATAGCTTTCCATTGCAAAAGGCGCGTTGAAAATGCCCGCGCAGCCGCAGCTGCTTTCTTTGGCGCCGATCAGGTGCGGCGCAGAGTCGGTGCCGAGGAAAAACTTCGTCGACCCGGATGTCGCGGCTGCCCTTAGYGCAAGCCGGTGTCTTTCGCGCTTGGCAACAGGCAGGCAATRTAAATGCGGGCGGATGCCGCCTTTAAACATCGCTGTGCGGTTAAACTCCAAATGGTGCGGTGTGATGGTTGCGGCAACCGTATCGCCGGATGCCATCACAAAATCAGCAGCGTCCGCAGTGGTGATATGCTCGAATACAATTTTTAGCGCTGGAAAGTCTTTCACCAAACTGGTCATGGTGCGCTCGATAAACACGGCTTCCCGGTCGAAAATATCAATGTCACTGTCTGTCACTTCGCCGTGCACCAAAAGCGGCATGTCGATTTTCTGCATCACGGCCAGCACCGGGTACAGGCGTTTTATATCTGTCACACCGTGGCTTGAGTTAGTGGTGGCATTGGCCGGATACAGTTTGCAGGCCGTAAAAACACCGTTGGTAAAACCCCGCTCAACTTCTGCCGGTTCGGTGCTGTCCGTTAAGTAGCATGTCATCAGCGGGGTGAAATTCAGCGCGCTGTCTGCGGCTTGATTAATCCGGTCTAGGTAGGCTTGGCCCGCGGCCACGGTGGTGATCGGCTCGGCCAAGTTCGGCATCACGATCGCACGGGCAAACTGGCGCGCTGTGTAATCCACCACATTTTTCAGCATCTGATCATCGCGCAAATGCACATGCCAATCATCCGGGCGGCGGATTACCAGTTTGTCAGGTGCAGCGGTTGCGGGGCTAGATGAAGCAGAGGAATTCATGGGCGTGGCCTTGCTTAAACGTATATGCCGCGAGGGGCGGCGCGCTGTGTTGCTGCTTCTTAGCCTGAGCAGCGCGCCTTGTCCATGTTATGCGCTGGGGACGTGCGGTTTCGGTGTCACGGGATTGACTTCGTCCCCTACTGGGTCAGCAGGCGCTGAATGAGATCAGATAAATATAGGATGGTCGGGTCATTTTTCTTGGCGTCCGTCACCTCCATGGCAACCTCGACGACCGGTGCTTTTGGGAGCCCTGCCAGTTCTCTCAATATGCGGGCCCCTGGTGGTACGGCTCTTTCTAGGCAGCAAGCCACACCTAGTCCAGCCGCAGCGGCGGCATGGATTGCCTGCAGGCTGCTGCTTTCATAGACAATACGCCAACGAAGGCTTGCTGCGTTCAAACCCGCAAGCAAAGGCTCGCGCCAACGACAAGGCTCAGAGAACATCACCAGTGGTAAGGGTGATTGCGCCGCATCGAATTTCTCACTCGCGTACCAGCGGAGCTCCATCTGCGTCCGCCACAGGGTGTGATGGTTCAGATAAAACGGATCACCCAGCGCCATGTCGATCCTGCCGGAGATCAAGTCTTCCTGCATACTGCGAGAGTTGGCCACAATTACTTCCATCTCAAGGTCAGGGTGCATTTTTGCAAAATCAATGAGCGCTTCGGTGAGGAAACCAAAAGCGAAGTCTTCTATCACCCCAAGCGCTATGCGGCCCTTGAACTGCTGCGGCTGAAAGCGTTCGATCGCTTCGTCTGTTAACGCAAGAATGCGCAGCGCGTAGGATAAAAACGCTTCGCCGTCAGGCGTCAGCTTTGCGCCTCTGGGGCCACGATCGAAAAGTTTGAGCTGCACAATATCTTCAAGCCGCATTAATTGCTGGCTGACAGCGGGCTGAGAGCGGCCCGTAAGTGCGGCCGCGCGGGCGAGGCTGCCAGTTTGTGTCACAGCCACAAAGGTGCGGAGGACAGCAGTATCGAAATTCTTAGTCATAAGAATATTTTATAATAGGATATCCAAGTTAAGCAATTCAAATAAAACGCGTGCGCTTTATAACTGAGTGCCTCGAGTTTGTAATAGTAAGATTGGATGCTTTTGCCATGAAGAATATTCCCTATTTCCATGTCGATGTGTTTGCCGCGCAGCCGTTCACGGGCAACAGTTTGGCGGTGTTTCATGAACCCTCAGATTTTACTGCTGACCAGATGCTTTCGGTTACTCAGGAAATGCACCATTTTGAAACCATTTTCCTGAGCCCTACCGGCACACCCAATGAGAAAAACGTGCGCGTGTTCGATTTGTTCGAGGAGTTGGATTTTGCAGGCCACCCGCTGCTAGGTGCTGCTGCGGTGCTGCACCGTGTAAACCCTTCCGAGAAAGAACAGCAATGGACATTCAATCTGCCGAAGAAATCTGTCACGGTGCGGAGCCGCCGCTGCGGAGACGGCTACCGGTGCATGCTTGATCAGGGTGCRCCTGRGTTTTTGGGGCAACTCGCSCCAGCAGATGTWGAAGCGGTGTGCCGCAGCCTYAATYTGGAGRTARCTGATATTGAGRATGRCCTGCCGCTGGAAGTGGTCTCAACCGGGTTGCGGTATCTGATCGTGCCTGTTCGAGGCGCACTTGCTAAAGCCYGYATCGTYTCAAGSGATTTTGCKGARCTGCTKAAMTCATTTGGWGCGCAATTTGCCTATGTGCTTGATGTGGCATTRCTCGAGGGGCGGCATTGGAACAATGACGGTGTTCAGGAGGATGTGGCCACGGGCAGTGCTGCGGGCACCGTGGGCGCTTATTTGGCGCACCATAACCTAAGGCCCTTGAATGAGGAGTTTATCCTGAAACAAGGSGGMTATGTGGGCAGGCCAAGCGAAATACGAGTGCGACCAGTTGGCACCGGCGGCACAATCAACACTGTGCAAGTAGGCGGTGACGTTGCCTTTGTTGCTGCTGGAATGTTGCTGAATGAACCGAAAAGCAGCACCCCGTGAACGATCAGACCCTAACAATTGGCCGTGCAGAAATCGCAAGCCACTTGGATATTGCGTCTTTGATTGAACCGACAGTGAACGCTTTCAAAGCGCTGTCAGCGGGCAGGAGCCGTTCGAAAATCGATGTGCTTCATCCAACTGATCATTCCGATATGCATGTCAAATCAGCAATACTCGACGGATCCGATATCTTTACCGTGAAGGTCGCGGGGTGGTCAGCTGCCAATAAAGACCTCGGCCTACCTGCCAGTTCTGGGATGATTTTAGTGTTCGATTCTGCAACGTGCCGCCCCATCGCCCTACTGCAGGATGATCATTTAATTTCTGATTTGCGGACCGCTGCTGCTGGTGCCGTGGCGGTACGGGAGCTTTCAAACCCGGATGCTTGCAAGCTGGGTGTGCTGGGCGCAGGGGAGCAAGCTTTGAGGCAAATTGAAGCGCACCGGTTGGTGCGCGACATTCGCGAAATTTCGATCTGGAATCGAAGCCGTTCCAATGCCCTTAAATTGGCAGACTTGATAAGCGCCTCGGACGCCAATCTTAAAGTTCATGTAGCAGAAACCGCGCGGGCGGTGGTCG
Organism: Kordiimonadaceae bacterium; assembly: GCA_016764715.1. Taxonomy (GTDB): domain Bacteria; phylum Pseudomonadota; class Alphaproteobacteria; order Sphingomonadales; family Kordiimonadaceae; genus Kordiimonas. Next base: position 7,506 of record JAESRJ010000238.1, read on the forward strand.
AAGGCGCGGATATTCTGGTGACGGCCACGGCCAGCAAAGAGCCCCTTGTAAAAGCTAACTGGCTAAAGCCCGGTCTGCATATCAGTTCTGTTGGGTCGGATGATGGTGCCAAATGCGAATTGGACCCTGCCTGTTTCAAACGCGCGGATCTTGTGGTGGTGGACAGCGCTGTAGCCGCACTGCAATACGGGAACATTTTCCGCGCAGTGCAGGCAAAAGCGCTTTCGTCAAGGTCAGTAGTAGAAATCGGGACTATCCTGGCCAGAAACGCGCCGGGCCGCCGCTGCCCTGACGACATCACTATATCGACCTTCATCGGGCTCGGGGTTCAAGACCTCGCCGCTGCAAAAGTTCTTTTGGAACGGCTGTCTATTTAACGCTTACACATAACAGCACGAAAAAAGTGGCGCTGGTGGAGCAGGAAAACCAGCCAGCGCTAGGTAGGTGCCGCGAGGCATAGAATTAGAAATACCAGTGTCAGCAAACCGAGGTTAGGAAGCCTGTCGTGCTGGGCTGAAGGCAGGTTTGCTATGCAGGGCTGGATACAGCACCGCGACTGAGGCCGCCACGGCTTGCCGTGCAGGGGTTTCCTGGAATTCAGGCAGAGCAGCGCGGAATTTCTTGCCGCTGATCGTGTGGGGCACGTTCCACAAGTAGCGCATTTGCACTACGCCGCGCAGCACGGGAACGAATAGCTGCAGAACTTTCAAAATCGCCCAGGGCATTGCCTTGATTTTAAGCTGCGTTCCAGTGGCGTTTGAAAGCAAATGCACCATCTCGCTGCCCATCATGCTGTATCCGGGAAAACCAAATACCTCGAACGCGTTGAAACCGGTGGCGATGGCTGCAAGTTCCGCCATGGCGCGCGCCATGTCAGGCAAATAGGCCCAAGTATGGGCGCGGTCCAAGGGGCCGGGGTAGGTTACTTCGCCTTTGTCCAGTTTGCCGGCGATGTGGCTATCAAACCAGTTGCCGGTTTTCGCGCCTTCAATAAAGTCACCGCCACGGAGGATAACGGTGCGAACACCGAACGTGGCGGCTTCAGCGAATGACTGCTCCATCTCGGCGCGTAAGTGGCCAAGGCTGCAGGTAGGCACCCGGGGGGTTAATTCTGTTAGTACAGGCGGCATATCTTCGCCGTAGCCGTATATATTGCCGGGGATCATTACGGTTGCCCCGGTTTCTTTGGCGGCCGCTATTACACTGGCTGTCAGGGTTGGCAAGTCGCGTTCCCAGTTATTGTAGGCGGGGTTAAGGGCATGCACGATAATGTCACTGCCGCGAGCTGCTTTGATGAGGCTGTCGGTATCAAAAGCGTCGCCTTCAATTTGTTGGATGCTGGTTTTTAAAGGGCAGCCTGCCCAGCTGCGCGCAAAAGCGCGGACGTGCCAGCCCGCAGCATGAAAAGCATCAACCGCCGCACGGCCAAACCTGTGCGCGCCGAGCATGCCTCAAACCGCGTATTCCGCGGCTTTGCCGTGGCGGCCAGCGTGCTGGCGGTGGCGGTGGCGGCTTGGCAGCTGTTGCCGCAAGGCGGCAATGCCGATGCGGTGGTGGCGGTCGAGCAGGTGCAGCAGCCGGTTAAGGCCGATAGCGCTGTGGTGCCGGTGGGCGGCAATGCCCAAGGCAATATCGCACCGCCCGCTTCGCCGGCCGCTAACGGCGTGGTGATGCCCAAGGCGGCTGCGAGGGATAAGCAGAAGTGTTCGTTTTCGACAAATCCCGGAAAGC